>DASQXY010000168.1:0-4497 GCA_035639455.1 Chthoniobacterales bacterium
CGGCGCGTTCCAATTGCAGGGCTGCTCGCCCTCACTCGTCCGTCGCAACGTCATCGTGCGAGGTGTCGATCTCAACGGGCTGATTGGAGAGAATTTTGAAGTTCAGGGCGTCCGCTTTCATGGGACCGGCGAATGCCGGCCATGCTATTGGATGAATCGGGCGATCGCGTCCGGCGCCGAAGAATTCCTCAGGGGCCGTGGCGGTTTGCGCGCCACGATTTTGAGCGACGGAATCTTGCGGTCACGCGCGCGGATGGCGACTGCGGCCGCATGAAACTGAGCGCAGCGCTGCTTGCCGGCGGCGAATCGCGTCGCATGGGACAGGACAAAGCGACGGTTCTGTTTCGCGGCAAACCGCTCTGGCAAACCCAACTCAATCTTCTGCGGGAGCTCACGCCGGCAGAGATTTTCATCTCCGCGCGCACTGATCGAAGGTGGCGCCCGCCGGATGTGCAATTCATCCGTGACGAGCCGCCTTCTCGCGGTCCGCTCAGTGGGATCGCAGCGACACTGGGGCAAATCACGACGTCTCATCTGCTCGCGCTGGCAATTGACATGCCATTTATGACTGCGCCGTACCTGCGACTTCTCTGCGGGCGAGCCCAGCCCGGCCGCGGCGTTGTTCCGATAATCCGCGAACGCGCGGAACCATTGGCGGCGATCTATTCCCGCGCCGCCCATGCCGATCTCATCGCTGCGTTCGCCGGCACCGATTTCTCTCTGCAATCAGTGGTGCGCAAACTAATCGCATCCGGCAAACTGATGGCACTTAACGTGACTCATGAACAGGAGCCGCTTTTTCGAAACCTGAATGAGCCGCGCGACCTGCAGTAACGGGCGCATTTTGCGAGCGCCCACCCGTTCAAAGCTTTCCATTCGTACGGTGCATGTGCATTAAATTTCTTGTGCGACCGCGTTCGATCAGTGCTCATCCAGGTTAGCGCGATTTCGGCGATCGCGCAGGAGTCTCAGCCAAATCTGCGCGGCGCTGCGGAGCCTCAACCGCAACTCTCCCCGAATCCGTCGGCCTCTGCACGATCAGCAAGTCCCGAAATGGCACGCACACGGTCTACCAGGGCGAAGCAGGCAAAGAGCTAAAGAAATTGGCGACCATTCACGCAACGCGAGTAGCGGTTCATTGATGCTGCGCAAGAATTCGGGCGAAGCGCCAGACTTCATGAAAGGTATTGTAGAGCGGAGTCGGCGCAACGCGGATGACATTCGGCTCGCGGAAATCGCATTTCACATCCGCAGCGAGCAGCTCCTGGTGCAAATGCTTTGGGTGTTCGTGCGCTAAGATCGACAATTGTGCGCCGCGCGCGTCTGTATCTGATGGCGTGATCACGCTAAATTTGCTTGAGCCGAGCTCGCGAAGAAGAAATTCGAGATAGCCCGTCAAGCGAATTGATTTCGCCCGCAACCGTTCGATTCCGCCGACCTCGTCGAAGATTGACAATGAGGCGCGCAGCGGCGCCATCGATAAGATGGGCGGATTACTGACCTGCCAAGCGTCGGCGGAAGGGACGGGGATAAACTCGGGTTGGAGATGCAAACGGAACCGCGTGTTCGGATCGTTGCCGAACCAGCCAGCGAGTCGCGGGAGCTTCGTGTTGCTCGTGTGTCGCCCGTGCACGAACGCGCCACCGACTGCGCCGGGACCAGCGTTCAGATATTTGTAGGAACACCAGACCGCAAAGTCGACATTCCAATCGTGTAGCGAGAGCGGAACGTTCCCGACAGCGTGCGCGAGATCGAATCCGGCGATGATCCCGTGCTGGCGCGCCACCGCGACGATTTTCTCGATGTCGAATAATTGTCCTGTGAAAAAATTCACGCCGGCAAACAAGACCACGGCGAGTTCGTCGGCATGTCTACAAATAAGATCGACAATTTCTTCGGTTCGGATCGTGAGCTCGCCTTTGCGCGGCCGTGCCAGAACGAGCGCTTCGTTTGGGTCAAGTCGGTGGTGAATGATCTGCGTTTTGATGGCGTAGATGTCGGAGGGAAACGCCGGATCTTCCATCAGGATTTTGAAGCGCGATTTGGTCGGCCGATAAAACGTCGCCAGCATCAAGTGAAGATTGATGGTGAGGCTGTTCATGCAGACGACCTCGTTAGGCCGTGCGCCGATTAGCCGTGCCGTTGGGTCGCGCAATGCCTCTTGATAAGTGTACCATGGCGTGCCCGTCGCGTGATGCGCGTCGACGCCGAGTTTCGCCCAGTTGTCCAGCTCCTGGTCAACAACTTCGCGAGCCGATTTCGGCATCAGGCCTAACGAGTTGCCGGCAAAATAAATGACCGGCCGACCGTTTTTGCCTAGCGGAAGATGAAACCGATCACGGAATTCGCGCAGCGAATCCTGCGCGTCCATTTGGCGTGCAACTGTTTCATCGGTAGTAAACATCGCGTTCAACTACGGCGATTTCCCCAGCGCGTCCAACAATGCTCGAGCACTCGACTTGACCTGGTGTGCGAGGGGAAACGATCGCGCTCGACATCGCGAGACCGATTTGCGACTACCGACTGCGGGTTATCTTGATCCTTCGTAATGCGTTCTCGTGCAATCATTCTCTGTGTTTTACTCATTCTCGGCGCCGTTGCGATCGCGCAAATGAAACCCGCAGCCGCCCAGACACAAAAGAGCCGCGTCATCATCGGCGCGGGCAAACTGCTCGATGGACGCGGCCAGGTCTTGCGTGACACACGCATTATTGTCGAGGGGTCCAAGATCGTGGCGCTCGAGCCGAAGGCGTCGCCGGTTGACTACGACCTGCGGGAGTTCACAATCCTGCCCGGCTGGATCGACTCGCACGTCCACATCACCTGGAGCTTCGGCGACAACGGCAAGAACGCGGGCGCTGACCAGACCACGCAGTTCGCCGCCTATCAGGCGGCTTCGAATGCCTGGGTGACACTGATGGCGGGGTTCACCACTGTGCAGAGCGTCGGCTCGCCCACCGACGTCCCGCTGCGCGACGCGATCGCAAAGGGAGCTATTCCCGGTCCGCGGATTCTGACCGCGGTCCAGCCGCTCGAAGGCCAAGGCGAGAAAACGGGCACCCCCGATGAGATTCGCGCGTTCGTGCGCAAGCAAAAGGAAGCTGGTGCAGATCTGATCAAAATTTTCGCTTCGGCATCGATACGTCAGGGCGGCGGTATGACGCTCTCACAAGATCAACTCAACGCTGCTTGCGACGAGGCGAATAAACAGGGGCTGCGCACGCTGGTTCACGCCTATAAGGAAGCCGTTCGCGCCGCTGCGGTTGCCGGCTGCACTGAGGTAGAACACGGCACGTTGGCAACGGATGACGATCTTAAGGTCTTGGCCGAGCGTGGCACATACTTTGATCCGCAAGCCGGACTCGTGATCGAGAATTACTTCGCAAACAAGGAGCGCTTCCTCGGCACGGCCGGCTACACCGAAGAGGGCTTCGCGGCAATGGAGCGAGCCTTGTCTCTCGACCACGATATCGTCCGGCGCTCGACGAAGATTCGAGGCCTCAAAGTCGTTTTCGGCACGGATGCGCTTGCCGGCGCGCATGGTCGCAACGCCGAGGAGTTCATCGACCGCGTGCGCGATGCCGGTGTTGAACCGATGAGTGCGATGATTTCTGCAAACTCACTCGCTGCTGAAGCCATGCGCATGGGCGATCGTATTGGCTCGATTGCGCCGGGATACGACGCCGACATCATCGCGCTTGACGGCGATCCTCTCAAAGACATCACCGCCGTGCGTCGCGTCGTTTTCGTGATGAAAGGCGGCGTCGTTTACAAGAACGTCCCGCGCGAGGCTATTCCGAACTACGCCGGGGTCCAACCCTGAGCATTGCATCGCCGAAACACTCGAGGCTCAACTCTCAACATTCAATTCTGGGGAGCGCTGCCGTTACCGCGGCAAATGTGGTGATTAAACTTTCCGTAGGTGAAACAGATCGGGAACCGCATTGTTTGCCGCGCAGTTCTCCAAAGAACAGAGTGCATTTATCCACCGAATCAGGGAGGAGAAGTTAATCGTTTTGCCATAGTCCTGAGCTGCGTTCCGAACCACTTCCGTACCGCCCCAGCGAACCGGAAGCCAAACCGTTCATATAGTCGAATCGCGCGCGTTAGGAAGGGGGTGGTATTGAGAACCAGACGTTGATAGCCATTGGTGCGCGCATAATGTTCAACCCGCGCGAGCAACATTCTTCCAATTCGTTGACCACGTATGCTCGGGAGCACAGCCATGCTTCGGATGTGTAATGCCTCGCCTTCGGGATGCGCAGATACTGTTCCTATGATCACGTTGTCGCGATGAGCTACCCACACCGTCCAATGCTTTAGGCGATCTTCTATTTCACGCTTTGCCGGCGTAGTGATCTCGAATGCCTTGAGGGTATAGCATCGTTCATATTCTCGGAACGACTCGCGAAGAAGCGACTCGATTGCTGCAGACTCGCTCTGCCCTTGCTCTTCGAATCTTAACACTGTGCTGACGGTGCGTTTGGTCGAAAGCGG
>DASQXY010000169.1:0-3688 GCA_035639455.1 Chthoniobacterales bacterium
CCCCGCCGCGCTATTCCACTTAAACCGGCGATTCGTTAGGCGCGCGATGCGCGTCGTCTTCATCGGCACCGGCGAAATCGGCGTGCCGACACTCGAGCGACTGCTCACGTCAAACAAGCACGAGGTCGTTGCCGTCGTCACCGGACCGGATAAACCGGTCGGCCGCGAACAGCGGGTGCAACCGTCGCCAATTAAAGCCGCTGTGACTGGAAAGAAGGTCCCGATATTCCAGCCAGCGCGCATCAAAGATCGCGAAGCAATCGAGCAGATCCGCGAGCTGCACCCGGATGTGATTGTCGTCGTGGCCTATGGCCAAATTCTTCCGCCTGCTGTGCTCGAGATTCCGCGCGTCGGGTGTCTCAATGTCCATGCCTCGCTTCTACCGCGCTGGCGCGGCGCATCACCCATTCAAGCCGCAATCGCCGCAGGTGATCGCGAAACTGGGTTGACCATCATGTACATGGATGAAGGTCTCGACACCGGCGACATGCTGCTGCAACACAAGCTCGGCATCTCAGTCGAGGAGACCGGCCGCTCGTTGCATGATCGCCTCGCGCAGCTCGCGCCCGAGACGTTGGCTGAATCATTGCGCGTGCTTGCAACGGGAAACGCGCCGCGGACACCGCAAGACAGCGCGCTCGCTACCTACGCGCCGAAGCTTACGCGCGAAGACGGTCGCATTGACTGGAATAAGCCAGCGGAAATTATCGAGCGAAAAATCCGCGCTTACAATCCATGGCCTGGAGCGTTCACGACGCTCTACAATCGCAAGTTGAAGATCTTCTCCGCCGCTGTCATTGATCTGCGGGAAAGGCCGGGACAATTTTATTTGGTGGATGGTAAACCGGTGTTTACGACCGCTGATCGCGCTCTGCTGTTGCGCGACGTTCAAGCCGAAGGCAAACGTCGCATGAGCGGCACGGAGTTCGCGCGAGGTTGGTTCGGCCGCGACGCAGGCGATGGCTAGTAATCGTGCCTTTCTCGTCAACAATAACCATCGCGCTCGGAGATTGCGATCCACCTTTACAACGTCGACATCTTCTCGTTTGATCATCGCCGACAATGGAAAAGGAGACGCCGGCTTACAAACGGGTGGTTCTCAAGCTTAGCGGCGAAGCACTCCAAGAGCGCGGCGCACGCGACAACATTTCACCGGCGGTCGTGCGCGAAATCGCCGAGCGCATTAAGGAAGTAAACCAACTCCGCGTTCAGATTGCAGTGGTGATCGGGGGCGGCAACATCTGGCGCGGGCTCTCGGCGTCGCATCGCGGCATGGATCGCACCACCGCCGATTACATGGGCATGCTCGCGACGGTGATCAACGCGCTCGCCTTGCGCAGCGCGCTCACACAGCTCGGCGTCGAGACGCGCGTCCAAACGGCGATCGAAATGAAAAACGTGGCGGAACCATTCATTCTCGGTCGCGCCATCCGGCATCTCGAGCTTGGCCGGGTAGTGATCTTCGCCGCTGGCACAGGCAACCCGTACTTCTCGACCGACACGACGGCGGCCTTGCGGGCAAGCGAGATTCGCGCGGATGTGATTCTAAAGGCGACTAAAGTCGACGGCGTTTACGACCGCGACCCGAACATGGACCCGAACGCAAAGCGTTACGAGCGCGTCACGTTCAACGAAGCCTTGACGAAACGGCTCCAGATCATGGATTCGACCGCTTTCAGCCTTTGCATGGATAACAAAATCCCAATCGTCGTATTCGACATGTACAAACCGGGCATTCTGCGCGACGCGGTGCTCGGCCGCCCGGTGGGCACGCTCGTTTGCAGCGAATCGGAGCCGAAGTGAAAATCAGGGCATGACTCGGGACGACATTCTTCTCGAAGCGGAGATGTCGATGGAAAAAAGCGTCGACTATATGATCCACGAGTTCGCCGGCGTCCGAACTGGCAAGGCATCACCGGCGCTCGTAGAAAATGTCGATGTGCAGGCTTACGGCGCGAACATGAAGTTGAAGCAACTCGCGCTCATCACCACGCCAGAGCCGCGCCTGCTGGTCGTGCAGCCGTTCGACGCCAGCACGGTTCACGATATTGATCGCGCACTGAAGGAATCGAAGATCGGCATCATGCCGGCAGTAGATGGCAAAATCATTCGCCTGCCAATCCCAGAACTCTCCGAGGAACGGCGCAAGGAGCTTGTCCGGTCGTTAGGTAAAATGGCCGAGGAAGCTCGCGTCCGGGTTCGAAGTAACCGTCGCACGGCACTCGATGAAGCGAAAAAGCTGAAGGCCGCCGGCCAACTAACGGAGGATCAATTGCGCGATTTGGAAGAGGAAGTACAAAGGCTAACCGATCGTTTCGTCAAATCGATCGACGACCACCTCAAGCATAAAGAAGCCGAAGTGATGAAAGTCTAGCGAATTTTCCTCTGTCGATCCCCCTTAATCGGCTGCTGTTTACCACGAGTTCATCGGTCAGACTAAGACTCAGATCAACGGCTAGAGCAAGCTTACACCCTGACCAATGCCGAGTGGGAACTGGAATCCGCGAAAGGCAATCCCGCGTTTTCTGTTATTCTTAGCGGAGCGAAGCGGGGGCGAGGAATCTCTCACTATCTGACCGGGCCATAAACCGGCAGTTGTGGGATCAACCGTCGAACGTGAGATCCCTTGCCGTGTCCGCGGCTCGGGATAACAGCATTGTTAGAGTCTCACGAGATCGAGAAGGAACTGACACCAGAGGTAGATCATGCCGCGCCAAGAATACTTTACGTCCCCCGATGGCGTCTGCTTGAGTACGCCTTTCGCAATGTTATGCGCGATCTGGTCGCGCAGATCTTTCTCGATCTCTGCCTGGATCCGCTCTTCGTCGAGGTGATCGATCGCACCGGCCTCGATACTGTTGCGGCGAAGAAATTCACGATGACTTTGGTAAAGCTGCCAGAATGATTGATCCGGCCGCTGGCGGTTGATCCGGAACTGCGGCGTCAGCTTGAGCCCGTAGGAGAGCGGGTAATTCCAAGTTGTCCAGATGGTACCCGACTTGGCACGAGACGAGATCCGCAGGTAATAAAAGGAGAGATCGTGCTGCTCATTGAGGCAGATCGTAGCTTGGGCGCGATCTTCCGGTTTGTAGAAGAGCCGGAAAAACTGCCGGTAATCCTCCCAATCCCAGCCGGCATCGTTCACATGCACGAATCCTTCGTTTTCAATCTCGCGTGTGATCTCGTTCAGGTTCGGAAAAATCTCGGCCGAGGGCGGGCTCTTGGGCCGGAGCTGTTTCTCGCGTGGCAACCGCAGCGTGCGGATGCGCGTCAGAATTTCCAGCCATGGCAAAAACAACCAGCTTACCCCTGCGATCGTTCCCAAGACCCAGCTGCCAGTTATGAAATACACTGCCAGATACGACGAGATGAGAATGCCGAGCGCGCCCACTTTCTGAGAGAACGAGCTTTGGAAAGTGCGGAGCGCGACGCTCAGCACCGCGACTCCGAGCGTCAGGAAGAGCCCGAAAAGCATCAGGGCCGAATCTCGTGTTCGCGCAAAAACCTCTCGAGCTGGTCCGTGTCGAAATTGGCCAGCACTTTATCCCCGGCGACGAACGTCGGAACATAAGTTTGCTCGGAGAGCTGTTTCATCTCCTCGTACGCTTGCCGATCTTGTCCGACGTCAATTTCGGTGAACTGATAGCCGCGCTCGCTTAGATTCTCCTTCGCGTCCATGCACCAGGAG
>DASQXY010000170.1:0-13195 GCA_035639455.1 Chthoniobacterales bacterium
ATGGGCGCGCTCTACGATCGCAAAAAGTGTGCGACGTGCTTCCGCCGGCGTTCTTTTGATTAGGCTGAAATCGAATTCCGTCACCAGATCGCCGGCTGCGACAAACCCGGGATCAAGATGAGCGGCCTTGAGCGCGCTGCGCAAGAACAGGCCGGCCGCGAACAGGAGCATGAGTGAGAGCGCGATTTGCGTCATGACCGAGATGTGACGCGGTGCGAAGAAACGGCTGACACGTCCCAGCCGTGCCGGCTCGCCCACTTGCTGTTTGAGGTCGTTGACCAGATCAGCCTTGGTCGCTTTCAACGCCGGGCCGAGGCTGAAGAGCAACGTCGCCACCACACAGAACAGCAACGTGACAGTCAGCACGGCAACATCGGGATGGAGTTGAACGACGAAGGTGAAGTTAATCGAGGAAAGCGTGCTCGCGAGCGAGCGGAGCAGGAGCCCGTTGCCCCAGGCGCTAAGAATTACGCCGACCGCGCCACCGCAAAGCGCGAGAAGCAATCCTTCGCACAACAATTGCCTGACGATACGCCAGCGGGAAGCTCCTACGGCGAGGCGGATTGCAAATTCTTTCGATCGCGCCGTTCCACGCGCGAGCAACATGTTGGCCAGGTTCAGGCAGGCAATGAGCAGCACCGCGCCCGCCATGCACATGAGGAGAATGGCGATCAAGGTAATCGGGCCATCGTCCTCCGGTTGCGTACTGAGGCTCACACGCGACGGGGTTTGGATCTGTAGATCGCGTCCGCCTTCGGCGCTGTCTGGTTGAATGGTAGTCAGTCGCTGCGCTAACACCGGCAGGCGCGTCTTTGCCGTCTCCACCGAGAGGCCGGAACGCATTCGCGCCGTCACATTGAGTGTGTAACTTTTTGCGTCTGCCAGATCAGGCGAAGTTTCCGAATCGCCGAAGGCTGAGCCCAGTTGCGATCGGATCCCAAGCGGTAACCAGATATCAGGCGCGACCAGCACATTGACACCGCCGAATCCTTGCGGGGTGATGCCAATGACCGTGTACGGTTGCCCATTTACCTGCAGTTTGCTGCCGACGAAATCGTCGCGACCGCCCATCCGTTTCCAGAATCCGTAACTCGCCACGACCACGGCGATGTTGGCGTTTGGCCGGCACTCCTCTGCCGTGTAAAACCGGCCCCGCCAAGGCTGAACGCCCATCATCCGAAAAAAATTCTCTGATGTGAGGAAAGCGAAGCTCCGGCGCATATCATGGTCTCGTCCGATCCCCGCGACGGCGAATTCGATGGCCGCAACATCGGCGAAGACGTTTTTGCCGTTCTCCCGCAGCTCACGAAATTCGTTGTAGGAAAAGGGGCGATAGTCGTGAGTCGCGTTTTGCCGGGCAGTGAAAACGTTCACCACCTCGTGCGGACGTAAGGGGACTACCGGATGCAGGATGACGCCGTTGACGAGCGCGAAAATCGCCGAGTTAACTCCGATGCTTAGGGCCAGCGTCAATGCCGCCACAACCGTGAATCCCGGCGCCTTCAAGAGTTGCCGCAGCGCAAAGTTGAAATCCTTGGACATAGGCTGTCCTATTCAGATGCAATGGCGGGCGCGTTTGGATTCAGCGCCTTGCGGTTCTATCGCTGATCGGGCCGCGCAGTGCTCGCGGAGGACACCCTTATCTGTTTCCGGTGTTCGGAATATCCGGAGTCGGGTCGTGATGAATCAATCTTGACGCGTCCCAGCATCTCGGTTGGTGAGCACTCACCTATTTTCCATGTATTTTGCGGAAGCGGGGTAAACACTGTTCCAGCCCGATTTCTTCATGCCTATCACGTAAACACCGGTCGCGCCAATTACCACGTAATGACAACGTGCTCTGTGTTGAGCGCGTTACGTCACTTCGGTGCTGTGATGGTGCCGGGCAGCTTCGCATCGTCCCCGATCACGACGACCTGACCGTGAGATGGCGGCATCGGTTTCAGCGGGAACGGCGACCGGATGATGGCAAATGCCTGCATTGTGAGTACAACCCCAAGCAGGACGATGAGAGCCAATGATCTCATGTCGTCCTTTCATCCGCATCATTTGTGCCAATCAGAATCAGCGAATTTGCCGTCGTCTGGTCACTTTCGTGCTTAAGATTTCGACGTAATCTCTCCGGTCATGCCGCAGTTTGCTTATCGAGCGCGTGACGCGCGTGGCGCTTTAGTTGAGGGCGTTTTGGACTGCTCCGATCGCACCATGGCGATCCGTCAGATCGAGCAGAAGCAGTGTATTCCGATCCGGATAGAGCCGGTGGATGCGTCGCCGAAAACGGCTGAGAAACCAGCGCGTGCTCGCCCTGCAATTCCGCGGGCGGCAACGGCACCTGCACCGCAGCAGCTAAAAATTCCGCATGGGCAAGTGCTCATATTCACGGAACAGCTCGCGCATTTGCTTCAGGCTGGCATGACGCTGGACGAAGCATTGTCGGTACTCGAAAAGCGGTTGAAACAGCCGCGCCTGGAGCAGATGACGCACACACTCCACCAGGCGCTCATCGATGGTCGGAGCTTCTCCCAAGCGCTGCGCGATTTCCCCCGCGTGTTTCCGCCGCTGTACGTCAACCTCGTCGCGGCTGGCGAAGCGAGCGGCGCGCTACCCGAGATCCTGCTGCGTCTCGTGAGACACCTGACCCAAGTGAAAAATCTCCGCGACCGCATTCAGCAGGCGCTGATTTATCCCGCGGCGCTCGCCGTAGCCGGCAGCGCGCTCGTGGTTGTGTTCGTCACTTACCTCGTCCCGCAGTTGACTGGTTTCATGGCGCAGACTGGCGGCGCGTTGCCTTTGCCGACGCGGATTTTGCTCGGCGTCCATCACGCGGTGGCAACGTATTGGTGGCTCGGCTTAATGATTGTGATCGGTGCAGTTGTTGCGTGGCGCGCGTTTATCCGCAACGAGGAAGGCCGCATTGCATGGGATCGATTTCGGTTGCGCGTCCCCGGTTATGGGCGCGTGCAACGCCACGGTTATTACGCCCAATTTTCACGCACGCTCGGCACGCTGATCGAGAACGGCATTCCGCTATTGCGCGCGCTCGATTTGGTCAGTGAGATCGCTGGCAACAAATATTTGGAATCAAAACTCAAGGAGGCCCGGCGCGCGGTGATTGACGGCGCGAATTTATCGGCGGCATTGAGCGCACAGCAGCTCTTTCCGCATTTGTTCACCGACATGATGGCGGTGGGCGAGCAGACGGGGCGTTTTGCCGAAGCGCTGCAAACGATCGCCGACGTTTACGAGCGCGAGCTAGACCGCACCATGACCTTCATTTCCACGATGCTGCCGATTGCCATTATCGCGGTGATCGCGGTGCTGGTCGGCGCCGTCGTGTGGAGTATTCTCTCAGCCGTTTTTGAGATGACGCACAGCTTACAGTTGCGGCCGCATTAGATTTGCGATAGTTTCGCAGACCAAATGTTAGTTCGCGCGTTCGCGCTCGCGTTTGGTATTCTCGCCGGCCCTCTCCTCCACGCCCAGGATGTCGTCATTTTGTCGGCGCATGAAGATTATGCACCCGTGGAAAGAGGCATGCGTATCGAGCCGACCGTGGAAATTCCAACAGCCGCCGGCGGTCCGGTCATCGAGGTGCCACGAGATGCCGGTCGGCCGAGCGTGGAAATTGCAGACAGCCGTGGCGGGCCGACGATCGAAATAGCAACCGCAAAAACCAATCCGCCCACTGGCGTACCGGGCGGTGACGTAAGATCGACAAATGCGGTGCAGGCAGCGCCTCGATCTGCACCAGCACAGCAGGCAGCCCTGGCAAGTGCCTGGTTGGATTTGCGCCAGAACGCAAATGCGAACTCGCCAACGCAAACCGCGCCGGGCTGGGTGAAGGCGGTCACGATGGCAGCGGCGCGCGGCGAAAATGGCGGCCCGCCAAAAACGCTCTTTCACATCGAAGTGACCCGGCCCGGCGGCAGCTATTCGAATTTGCTATTTCGGTTGTTCTTTGACGATAAACCGGAGGCGCGTCCGCAGTTAATCGCGCGAGCCGAGTCTGGCGCGGAAATATCACACTCTGGCGATTTGGGTTCAGGCATCGATCTGCCCACCTCCGAGTCCATGGTCATTCCAATGCAGGAGGTGGCTGCGATTGATGTTGCCGTTCCCGGCGACGGAAAAACTGTGCGCGCGGCCTATCTCGACTGGATGAAAAACAGCAAGATGGCGTATCCCATTAACGCGGAGCATCGACGCGTGGCTTTGGAAACTTTTGCGTCGATGCCGCCGCTGCGAGCACCGGAGCATGACACCGAAAAATTCGGTACGGTCGCTGCAACTCTCGCGCCGGAACCGATCCTTCTTGGCGCGCAGATAGATGACGGCGCGAAATTTCGGTTTGGGGTCGAACGGCAGCCGCTCATCGCGCTGATCACGTTTGAGGTGGCTAGTGCGCGAATCGATGCACCGCCCGAGCTTTACTTGAACGGACAGAACATTGGAGCGGCGACGTTGATGTTACCAGAGCTGGCCGATCCGGCGTATCGCGGTGAGATGGAAGCGCTCGTTAGCCAAATGCATTTCCGTTACACCGGTTGGTTGCGCGCGCAGAAAATCGTGGCTGGCTCGGACTTAAAAAAAGGCGATAACGAACTGGCGATCGCCAACTCGGCGGGCACACCAGCATCGGCGGTGCGCGCGACACAGATCCAGCTTAAATACCTTTGGGATAAATCCGATTACATCCTGCGGCCGACTCGATAAATTGAACGTAGAACGCGGCTGCGCGGTCTGAGCTTCGATCCATGTTGTCCAGAACAACTAACGTGGGCTTCACCTTGCTCGAGATCATGCTCGTCGTGACGATCATCGCGCTCTTGCTTGGGGCGGCGATCTACAAGCTGGGCGGAAACGTTGAGTACTCGCGCCACGTTCGGGTGGCGGCCGACATTCAGGGAATCAACACGCAGCTAAAGGTCTATGAGAGTATGAACGGTTTCTTTCCTACCAGCGAACAAGGTTTGCAGGCGCTCGTCACCCAGCCAACGACCGATCCGCGGCCAGTCCGCTGGTATCAGCTCTATTCGCAATTGCCGAAGGATCCGTGGCAAAATACCTACATCTACCGCTGCCCAGGAACGAAAAACCCGAACAGCTACGATTTGTTTTCACCTGGGCCAGATCGCGTCCCCGATACGGCCGACGACGACTGGGGTGACTAAGCTGACGCGCTAAAGATCAGCTGCGTCACCTGACCACTACGTCCGGCGGCGATTGGTCACTGCTGCAACTGTGGCGGAGTGTTGGGCCGTGTAACAGGAGTGGGATAGCGCGGGATCATGCCCCGGACGTGCGGCGTCCGCGTGCGCCCAGGCAGATTCGACTGCAATGGTTGCGGAATGTTCGGCACCGGCACATTCGGGACTGGCGCAGGCAAGGCCGGTGTGCTCGGTCGCTGCGAGAGTAATGCTTCATTGAAGGTCAGGGTGGCGAATTGCCCGTCTTTACTGATCGTCACTTTCGTTGCACCGACTTTTTCCGACCATTCGATGCTTGCGATGCCGTAGCCATCAACCGGCCCTTTGGTCGATAAGTATTTTTTGAAATTCGGATCGGCCATGGAGGCGATCGTCACGGTATCGCCATCCGGTAAATGGGCCGCGTTCGCGACGTAAAGGTCTTTTGCAAAATTGGGAGTCGCCTCTGGCGTAGGCGCGGTTGCGGTGGCAAGGGCAAACAGCGGCTGTTTTACCATCGTCTCGTAGCGTTCGAAGCTGACGCGCTTTGGTACGTCGTCTTCGGCACGAAGCAGTGGTCCGCCAATCAGGATGAAGATCGACAGCGAAAATATTGATGATGAGGCGTATCTCATGAGGGAGGTTTTGGGCGCTGCGCCGGAGCGAACCACCGCGCAATTTTGAATTTTCCGTGCATCAGCGTCGGGTCGCTGCTGTCTACGGCGAGGTTCACACTTTCAAAGACAACGAACGACTCGGGTTGCTGCACGTCATACAAAAAATGGACGAGTGCCGGCCACGGGCATTTCGTTTCGATCGAGGCGAAGACGGTTTGGTGGTACGGAGTGTTCTCACCTGTCCCGATCGCCGGATTTTCTACGATGATGTTGTACTTGCCGGCGATTTGTTTGACCTGGTCGAGCAAAGTCGACGCTTCGGCCGGGCTCTTCATAATAGGCTGATGTCGCCGTAGCCATTCGTCGCGTTGTTCCCAAACCCGGCGCTCCCGCATATAAATCGCCTCCTGTGCACGGGCCGCGCGGCGGCTCGCCAGGTCGGTACGCGCGCCCTTGATCGCACCCAGCAGCCAACTCCACAGGAACAAATTGAGCAACAGAAACACGGCTCCAGCCACGATCCACGCAAGCACGCGCTCCCGCTGATTCATTCGTTCGTACCAGATCAGTGTCATCGGGGTCGCCCCTCGATTCGAAACTGCGCGTGATTGTTTGCTAAGATCCGCGGCGCGCTCATGTCGAACTGAAAGATTCGCAAGCCAGAGTTCTTTTTAATTTTTTCGACGAATTGGTAGGCGAGGGCGGGGGAATTCGCTTCGCCTTCGACCGAAATTTGCCGGGCCGACTGGTTGTAGGTTGTGATGCGGACATCATTCGAGGGCAAGCTCTCGAAGAGATGCAGTAGAATTTCCACCGCGTAGTAGCGCGCGTCGATCGCTGGCGCTACCGCCTTCCAGTTCGCTTCCGTGCCACGAACGAACTGCGTCTTGGGCGCATCCCGAGCGATCGCGGAGTTGAAGTAGCCAATCGTCGCGCGCATGGCGATCAAATACACGAGCAAAAGGGCAAAGATGCCGCCGTACGCGCCACTGGCCCAGAGCAGTCGTTTCCGCAACTCGCCGCGACGGGCCAGATGCGTCCGGCGCTGGCGCCAGCTTTCCGGCAGCAAGTTAAGCTTCACCGCTGCAGGAGGTGTTTCCAAGCCGACAATGTTGGTAGAGCCGGGGACGATCTGCTCGATTGTGTCACGCATCTCGTAGCAGGTCTCGTCCAACAACACATTCGGGAAGGAGCTGCTGATGCCCTGGAGCTCGGCGCTCAGTGCAAGCTGTGGCAGCTCACTCCGCAATTGCTCAGGCGCACCCCCATCGAGCGTACGGGTGAGACTCACTTTCCCATTTTCCGTTACCGCGGATACCAGCGTCTCGCCTTCCGGGTAAATCAGAAGCGCGTTGCCATGTGGCGCATAGGTGCTGGCGCGCTGCGCCGCGTAAACTGTCACCTGCTGCGGGATCAAACCACGCTCGAGCAGTGGTCCAGCGATATCCGCCAATTGCTCGTTCCGCACTGCGACGGCCGAGATCACGCTTTCGTTGCCGTTTTGATGAATCACCTCGAAATCGGTTGTCACTTCGTCCGGTGAAAACGGCAGCGCCTTCTCCATCTGAATCCGCACCATCTCGGGGAACTCGCTCGCGTCGCTAGTCGGCAAACGAAAACGCTGCGCCAGCACGGCCGCAAGCGGCAGACCAAGCACCACCTCATCCTCCGCGCTCAGCAACGGCACCGCCTCGGCAATGCTCTGCAGCCGGAGCACGTTCCATTGACGATTGGGACCGACGGGACGCAGCAAATTCCAACCGTGAGCCGTCGGAACTATGAAAACGGATTTCGACGCCGCTTCGATGTCAAAACTCCTTCCAAGTGATCAGTTGCGGAACGTTAGCATTGTCGGCGCGGCGAATCACCATTTGCACTACTCGGCTCACGCCGCTCGATTTTCCCACGCTGACGATTCGCAGCACTGGGTCCTTGAACGTGACCAGCGGAGCCAACTGCTGAAATTGTTGTGGTGAAAAGCCAAGCGCCGCGCGCGCGTCGTCAATGCTTTTGAACGGCGCGTCATCAGCGGTACCATCGATGCCGTCAGGCCCACGACGGACGAACAAGAATCGATCGACGAGGTCTGGTGTCATTCCCGGCAGGGCGAGCAGCACATCGCGCGATGCCCAGGCTAGATCGACCGGGCCGGAGCTGTTCAATGTGAAATCGTTCTCCCAATTGGGCTGCGAGGTAAAATCAGCCCAGCCCTTCACTTGCTTCAGCTCGTCGATGCGTGTGAGTGGCGCATGCCGTGGATGATAGTCCTCAGTCTCCGGTGGCGCATTCAGTCGATGTAACCCTGTGTCTGGTTCTACCCAATCGAGCAACGCGTCCATCATCGCATCGCGGTCGTTGAGCTCGATGCCTTTGTTATCCAAATAGCGCCGCAAGATATCTACCCGCCTCGGGTCTTCGCCTGCCACCAGCCAGTTCAGGTTCAAGCGGCCGCCCTCACCGGTGATCCGCGCGTCGTAACTTCTGCGGTTGTCGATCTTGCCTTGCAGGTTGGGCGAGCCCGGACTGACTGCCGGATGGGTTGCGATCTCGGCGCCCGAGCATGCCAGCGCTTCCGCTTCCAATGTTCGATTCGCATTTCCGGAAAGCGTCAACTGCGAATGGATGTCCAGCGCCCAGGTGATGATCATCGCGCTCAACAGGAACAGCGCCCACAATGCCAACATCAGCGCCGCGCCTCTCGAGGATTTCGAATTCCGAATTCCGAACTTTGCCTTTCGCATGTTCTAGTAGGGAGTTCGCCCCAGCGGGATAAGCATTTCCCACGGCACAGGCGCATCGGTTCGGCCGATGACGATTTTCACCAGCCGCGGGAAACGCCCGGCCTCCGTCCAGCGCTCGACCCAGTCGTTAAACCGCGGATCGAAGTAGCGGATCTCCATGCTGGCGACATTTTCGATCAGCGGCACCCAGCTTTTAGCAGACACGCCGGTGTCATCGTTCGGTGTCCGTAAAAAACCGAGATCGAGCCGGTCGCTTTTGCTGCTCGCCGGCTGAAGCCGCATTACGACCGTGAAATCGCCCGCCGCATAGCGTGTCAGCAATCCTGGTCCGCTCGAACACGTCCATCTGATTTCGTCGCGGGAGCGGCCGCTGAACTTGAACGGCTCGCCAGTCAGTACGGCGTTCGTTCCGGGAAGGCTTTGCCATTGCGCGGTGAGCAAATCGCGCAAACCGCCGTAGCGCGCGTCGGCGGCGGTCGTTTCGGACGAGACCCGCAGTGACGTGAGATTCACTTGGACAAATCGGTAGATCGCCACCGCCATGGTTGCCAAGATCGCAACTGCGAGCGTGATCTCCAGAAGCGTGAAGGCGCGCTCGCGCGCCTGTTTACCCCGAGCGATAGACATAAAATTCGATGACTCGCGATTGCGTGACGCCGCCGGCATTCCATTGCGCGGTGAGCGTGACGAGATTAATCCCGCTCAACACGCGGCTTTGATCGTCCTTCAAATCTGCCGGGACGCTTTTTTGTGTGAGCTTCACCATGCCGTAACCAGTGTCGATCTTGGATTCTTGCGACGCGTCCGGCGCACCAGGCTTGGTTTGGATCTCGGCCATACGATTCGCCAGAATCTGGCGAACGCGGTCCTCGGTGGCGCTGAGGGTGCTGGCATTCAGACAATCTTGCGCGGCTCGGCCGAGTGCGAGGACACCCATGGCGAATATCGCCAGACCCAACAGCACTTCGTACAGCGCAAAGCCGCGACTTTGTTTTCTACCTTCTACTTTCAACTTTTTGCTTTCCGTTTCTTACCGCGTTGCATAATTCGTCAGTTGCGCTCGGCAAGTAAGTGCGGCGTAATCCGCCGTCCATGTTCCGGCCGCGCCCCGGAACTTAATCGTCGCCGGCTCGCATGTCCCCGAAGGCCAGAAAATCCATTCGCCCGCTGGTTTTTTAGCCAGCGCGACAGGCAAACTCAGCGTCAGCGCATCCGAGCCACTGAGCTTGTATTCCCTCGTTGGGTTTTGCTCTTCATGCTTGCTGGGTGTTTCCGGCCGCAACGTGACCTTTTTCTCGCCGCAAACGATCAGATACGCGCGCTGCTCGGTCACGCTGCGCTCCTGCGCCTGACGCACGAGATCGTTGAACCTGTCGAGAGAAGCGCGCAGCCGTTTATCGGCGACTACACCCTGCAGGCTGGGGACGGCGAGCGATAGCAGCAACATCAATATAAATATCGCGAGCACGATCTCCAGAAATGTAAATCCCCGCTGCTCGTGCATCGGCAAAAGTACGCGCTGCCGCTCGATTCACAAGGCACGCGCAAAGCGGACAATGACGCTGCGTCTATTTACGTGGCTGGCGCATGTTTTGCTGCTTCAAAATCAATGCGGCGAGCGTTGCCTTGGCTGTTGTACGTGTCGCTCGCCTTGAGCAGCCGCGCTGCGCCGGCGCCGCTTACCGCAAACGATCTGGGGCTGATGTTGCGCGCCGGCTACTCAAACCGCGCCGTGCTCGAGGAATTGGCGAAGCGGCATTTCGCCGATGTTCTCGATCCTGGCAAGGAAGCGATGCTGACGCGCGCCGGCGCGAACCCGGACGTGATCTTGGCGCTAAAGAGCGGCACATACACGCTCAGCGCACAGGAGACTAACGCGGCCAAAGAAAAGCTCGCCGCGGAAGCGGCACGTCGCGCGCAGCAAGCCGAGGAGGCACGCAAGTTCGACACGCTTTATCAAGATCAACTCGCGCGAGAACGCGCGTCCATTCGACCGGCGCTCAGTACAACAAACACGATTCTGTCGCTGGTGAAAGGGGACCTCGTTTACTGGCGCAACGGGAGCTTGAGCCGATTCGATGACGAGCAGCTCGAGAAAAAGACATTGATCGCGCTCTATTTTTCCGCGCACTGGTGCGGCCCATGTCGCAAGTTCACGCCGCAGCTGGTCGACTACTATAATCGCGTCGCGCCGCAGCACCCGGAGTTTGAAATCATTTTCATCAGTCTCGATAAATCGCAGTTCGCCTACGAGACTTACATGCGCGAAACCAGCATGCCCTGGCCGGCCATTGATTACACAAAGCTCGCAGGCAAAGGCGCGATCCGAAAATACGGCGGAGATGGCATCCCATGCCTCGTCCTGTTAGACACCAGCGGCAAAGTCATTTCCGACAGCTTCGCCGGGAAAGAATATCTCGGCCCGGCCAAAGTCCTCGCCGATCTTGACGCGATTTTCGCCGGCCGCGCGCCTGCCAACATTGCGGCCAGCCGCTAACCTGTAGCCACGGGCCTGTGGCCCGTCTGCCGCCGGCCGGTTTACAGGGCAAGCGTCAGTGTTAGATTGCCGACCCATCCAGTTTGCGCACCCCACAAATGGAGCAAACGCCACCATCATTTCCTTCACCGGAAGAACTGAAGGCGAAGATCACCGAGTTCATGAAATCGAACTTCGGCGATCGCGTCTCGGTTGCGACCTTCGCACAGCCCGATCTCGCCGAGACTCCGGCCGAAGAGAAGCCGGAGAAGGCGGAGCAGCGGCCGTTCGAATTCAACTTTCTCCCGCGCGACATCAAGGCCCATCTCGACCGATTCGTGATCAAGCAGGACGAAGCCAAAAAGGTGCTCTCGATTGCGGTTTGCGATCATTATAATCACGCCAAATATCTGCGGCAGCTGGAGAAGGAAGACGCCAGGCGCGCTGAGCAAACCGAATACGCCAAAGAGAACGTGATCCTCGTTGGCCCGACCGGTGTCGGTAAAACGTATCTGATCAAACACATCGCCGATCTGATCAAGGTGCCGTTCGTCAAGGCTGACGCGACGAAGTTCAGCGAGACCGGATACGTCGGCGGCGATGTCGAGGACCTCGTGCGCGAGCTGGTCCACAAGGCCAACGGCGACGTGAACCTCGCGCAGTTTGGCATCATCTACATTGACGAAATCGACAAGATCGCGGCGGCCGGTAATTTGA
Source organism: Chthoniobacterales bacterium (assembly GCA_035639455.1). Taxonomy (GTDB): domain Bacteria; phylum Verrucomicrobiota; class Verrucomicrobiia; order Chthoniobacterales; family UBA10450; genus AV17. Next base: position 11,738 of record DASQXY010000170.1, read on the forward strand.
TCGGTCGCGATGTGAGCGGCCGCGGGGTCCAGACGACATTACTCAAGTTGATGGAGGAAACCGAGGTGCCGGTGCGGAGCATGAACGATCTCCAGGCGCAATTGCAGGCGGCGTTCGAATTTCAACGCAAAGGCAAAGCCAAGCGCGATACGATCAACACGCGACACATTCTGTTCGTAGTTAGCGGCGCGTTTGAAAAACTCAAAGAGCAGGTGGCGCGGCGTGTCCGCCAGGGACAGATCGGGTTCAGCGCCGAGCCGGTTCAGCTGATGGACAATGAATTGTTTCAGCACGTGACGACGCAGGACTTTGTCGAATACGGCTTCGAGCCGGAATTCATCGGGCGTTTGCCGGTGCGCGTGGTGTGCGAAGAACTCGATGCCGACGACCTGTTCAACATTCTCAAGTACTCGGAAGGCAGCTTGCTCCGGCAGTACGAGCGAGCGTTTCGCGCCTACGGGATTGAAATCAGTTTCGAAGACGACGCGCTACGCTTGCTCGCGCACGCCGCCGCGAAGGAGAAGACCGGAGCGCGTGGTTTGCTTACGGTCTTCGAGAAACTGTTCCGCGATTACAAATATTACCTGGCCGGGTCAGGGCTGAGCCAGCTGCGTGTAACTGTCGATCTTGTCCGAGAACCGCAGCGCGTGCTGGAGCGGCTGATGGCCGAAGGGCACGAGCACGAAGCAAAGGCGCTTGAAGCCGCCGTGCGTGAATTTGTGGACAAGTTCCAGCGCGAGCACGACATCGACATTGTATTCGACGAAACGGCCACTGCGCGACTCGTCGAACGCGCGCAGGCTGAGCGGATGAGCATGGCCAACCTGTGCGCCCATCTCTTCAAGGATTTCCAATTCGGCCTGACTCTGATTCACAAGAATACGGGGCGGAGGACTTTTGTGCTCGATCGCGCTGCTGTGGACGCGCCGGACAAGTTTTTGAGCGACCTGGTGGTGCAATCATATTATCCCGAGCGCGCCACGGTGCCGTCAGAGGCGAGCGGGCCTGCGTAATTATCGATGAAACGACCGCTAATTGAGGCGTTGATCATTGCCGTAATTGTCGGCGGTGTCGTGGCCGTGCTGCATGCCACGCGCGTGTTGCACCCGATTGAGCGGCCGCTCGAGATCGTTTCCCGAGACCTTGGCGCGACCAAGTCAGCCGTCGACCTGTGGCAATATCTGCTCACCATCGGGCTGGCAGTCGGTGTCGCAGCCTTCACTCTTACGACTCCACGTCGCGGTCGATTAGGCTGGATCGTGCTCGCGCTGCTGATCGAGCTGGCCGGGCTGGCATGGGTGTGCGTTCTATATCGAACATTCTTTCAGCCTCTGCCGTCGATGCTCGCCGTCGTCCTGACTTTTGTCGCCGCTGAACGATGGGTGACGCTTGCGACACGGAGTCGCACATTTATGGCGCGATCGTTCTTTGGCGGGCGGCTGTCGAGGCAACAAATCG
>DASQXY010000171.1:0-4674 GCA_035639455.1 Chthoniobacterales bacterium
CTCGATATGGCCAAAACTCTGCGCGAGCGGAAACTTGCCGATGACACGCCGATAACGGCAAAGGTTCGGCTGCCGCGCAGTTCGGTAAACTTTGTGCGGCAACTTGCGCCTGCGGTCCAGGAACTGGACGGCGATGCCGCGCTCGATGTCGACGTTGCGGGGACGATTGGCCGGCCGGTGTTGAGCGGCTCGGGCGATATCACGATCAACGTGGCGCGCGCGAGTAACGTCACGCTTCCGGCGCTGCGGGATTTTAAAGCGCGGCTAAACTTTAGCCGTGACACCCTAAGCCTCGACCGGTTTGGTGGCGAACTCTCTGGCGGCCGCTTCAGCATGAATGGCCGCGTCACTTTTCCAAAGCTCACCGCCCCGAATCTCGATCTGCAGTTGCGCTCCGACAGCGCCTTGCTCGCGCGTAACGACACCGTGACCGCCCGTGCCAATGCCGACATCAAAATCAATGGCCCACTCGAAAGTGCCAGCGTCACCGGCACGGTCGCCGTGACCAACAGTCATGTGCTGAAAAATCTCGACCTACTTCCAATCGGTTTGCCGGGCCGACCGGCGCCGCAGCCGCCCTCAGCGCGCCCGGAGTTTTCCTTTCCGGACCCCCCGCTGCGGGATTGGAAATTCGATGTGGCGATTAAGACGAAAGATCCGGTGCTAATCCGCGGCTCGCTGGCAAACGGTGGTGCGGTGAGCGACCTGCATATTGGTGGTACTGGTTTGCATCCTCAGCTGCAGGGTCTGGTTCGCTTGGAAAATGTGGAGGCGACTCTACCGTTCAGCCGGCTGGAGATTGCATCCGGCTTCGTCTACTTCGACCCGAGCGACTCATTCAATCCGCGCTTGGACCTTCATGGCACATCGGTACTCCACGATCACACGATCCACGTTTACATCTACGGCACGGCGCTTGCACCGGAGGCCATTTTCACGAGTGAACCACCATTACCGCAGGAGGAAATTATTTCACTGCTCGCCACCGGCGCCACGCGCGAGGAATTGACCGGGAGCAATAACGTTCTCGCCGGTCGCGCCGCAATGCTTTTGGTGCAGCAGTTGTATCGAAAAGTTTTCAAGAAAGGTGAGCCGACGCAGACGAATTCGGTTTTTGACCGGTTGGATGTAGATGTTGGAACCGTCGATCCACGCACTGGGCGCCAGCAGGCGACGGCGCGTTTTAAAGTGAACGACCGGGTTGTGCTGGTTGGCGATATCGGCGTAGGTGGCGACTATCGTGGGATGGTAAAGTACCTGATCCGATTTCGCTGATGCGTCGCATTTGTCTGTTCACTGCCGCATGCAGCATCGGTTTCGCCGCTAAAGTTGCCCCCCAAACTGCGGTCGACGTTCCTCCACAGCAGCGCCCGGAAGAAAAACAAAAGCAAGAACAAGCCATTGCCAAACAGCAGCAAAGGCACGCGCTGCGTACCAGCACGATCGAGTTTCAAGGCGCGGCGGCTTTTAAAGAGAATGAGCTGCGCTCGCAATTAAAGGAGCAAATCACGACCATCGACCAGTACGGCCTCAGCCCTGCGCGGGCGGACGATCTCGCATTTTTTCTCGAACTGTTCTACCGCAAGCATGGTTATGCGAAGGTGAATGTCCGTTACGTGATCGAATCCGCCGACCGGCTGCGGCTTATCATCACTGAAGGGCCACTAGTGACATTGAATCGCGTTGTCTTTGAAGGTAACGTGAACGAGCCGACAGAAAAGCTGTTCGAGTTCGCAGTCGGGCCGACCCGCGAGCGTTACTCGAAACTGGAAAAGACATTGCCCTTTGTCGCCGCCGATTTAGAGGAGGGGGCGGACCTTGTTCAGCGATTGTACATCGCCGAAGGCTATCTTGACGCCGCGCTTGAAAAGCCAACCTACGTTTTCCACGACCAGACCAATCAGGTCGATGCCATTATCTCGATTCACGAGGGCCGACAGTATTTTTTCGGCGACGTCTCATTTAGCGGCCGGACGATTTACGGTCCGCAAGCATTACGCGGACAAATTATCGATCTTTTGCAGCAACCGTACACCGAGGCGCGCGTTGCTGATATCCCAAGGCGATTGCAGGCGTATTTTAAATCGCGCGGTTATTATGACGTAAAAGTCGAGGCGACCGGCGATCCCGAAGCGGCCGTGCACGGTCGTGTGCCCGTGCAAATCGCCATTGCTCCAGGCCCGCTTTATCACCTCGACGGCGTTACCGTAACTGGACTGAGGCGTTTGCACCCGAGCTTTGTCACGAAACGCTTCCGCAGTCTCGCCGGCCAGACCTACAGCCCGGAAGTGCTCGACGAGAAATTCCGCACACTCATGCGCACCGGCCTGTTCAACCTCCTTCAGATCAAACCGGTGCCGGTCGGCGAAAACGAGCTTCAGCTCGACATCTCGGCCGAAGAAGCCAAGAGCAAAGAGTTCGGGTTCTCCGTCGGCTACGGCACGTTCCAAGGCGCCATCGTCGGTGTGCAATTTCGCGAGCGCGATCTCTTCGGCTCCGGCCGGCCGCTGACTACTTCAATCGAGCTGTCCCAGCGCGGTTACAAAGGCGAGATCCTCTACGAGGACCCGTTCTTCCTCGACACTGACCTGAGTTTCAGGAACGACCTGGCCGCGCTTACCTTCGACTACGACGGCTACTCGAAATTCGAAATTGGTGATCGCATCGAGCTGACTCGAAAGTTCACCAAGCAATATGAAGCCAGCCTGATCTTCGCGGCCCGCCATGTCGAGGTGACCAGCGCTTCAATTAACGAGCGCTTTCTCGGCCAAACTTCCTATCTAATCAACACGCTCGGCTTCTCTCAGACTCTCGATTTGCGCGAGAGTCCGCTCGTATCGCCGCGCGGCTTGGTCGTGAACACGACCTTCGATGTGGCGTCAGGCGCGCTTGGCAGCGAGATCGATCTCATCCGCGGCACCGGCCGCGTCGCTTATTTTCTACCGTTCGGCCCGAAACCGCTCACGCCCGGCGTAGTGGAGGACAAAACCGAATCGTCACTCCAGCGCTGGTTTCACCAATCGCTCCTCGCCTTCGGCGCGCGCGCTGGTATTGTTCATTCGCTCAACAACTCCGGCCCGGATGAGCCTGCGACTCTGCCGATTGACGAACGCTTCTTCAACGGCGGCGCGACTACGGTGCGCAGCTACGGCGAGCGCGATCTAGGGCCACACGATCCAAAAGGCAATCCGATAGGCGGCGAGTTCTACACGATCTTTAACGCCGAATATACCTTTCCGATTTTAGGGGAGTTACAAGGCGCGCTGTTCTTTGATGCGGGCAACCTCTTGCCGACTTCCGAGCAGCCGGGCGTTGACGACATGCATTATGGGATTGGCCCCGGGTTGCGTTACAAATTGCCGATCGGTCCGATCCGACTCGACTACGGCTTTAACCCCGACCGACAACCGGGAGAAGACATCGGTGCGTTCCATTTCAGTTTCGGTTTCGCATTTTGAACGCGACCTATTTATTACCGATTCGGCGCATGCTGTTCGATGAGCCTGAAGCGGCCCAGCTGCGCGAATACTTGTCCACGTTAGCGCAAACCGGCTGCGAAGTGATTGTCGTAGATGGATCGCCAGCAGAAATTTTTGCCTGCCATCATCGAGCTTGGTCCAACGTTTGTCAGCACGCGCCGGTCGACCGCCGCTTCCGATTTTTGAATGATAAGGTCAACGGTGTTCACACCGGGGTTGCTCTCGCGCGAACCGAGAAAATCATCCTCGCCGACGATGATATTCGCTACACTGCTGCCAATATCGAGCAGGTCTGCGCTCTGCTCGATCGATTCGAAGTCGTTCGTCCGCAAAATTACCTCGCGAGGATAGTGACGCTGTGGGCGCTGACCGAATCGGCCCGCATGTTAATCAATCGCGCCACGTTATGTGCTGCCGATTATCCCGGCACGTGCGGATTTGTAAAATCAGCAATGTTACGGTGCGGCGAGTACGACGGCGATGTTCTGTTCGACAACGAAGAGCTAATCCGACATTTCGCGCGGCACGGCGCGCGGATTTGTTACGCGACCGACCTGTTCATCTGCAAGCGGCCGCCTGGGTTTCGCAAATGGCTCGAGCAACGCCCACGTCAGGCCTACGAAGATTTTGGGCTGCGGTTTAAGACATTACTCTTCGCGTCGCTGCTGCCAACCGCGATTATCCTCGCAGCTATTGGTTCTCGGTGGCTTTCGATCTTCCTGCTGTCGGTTTTCGTTGCCTTCGCCGGCTGGCTACGCGGCTGCGCGCGGCAATACTTTCCGCTCCATGCCTGCCTTTTCGCGCCGCTCTGGGTATTCGAGCGCACACTCAGCACCTACTGCGCGTTTTACTGGCTGATTGCACACGGCGGCTATCCCTTCGGCGAACGCGTGCTAAAGAAAGGAATCGGCCGCGATTGGGCTGAAGGTGGCAGGATTGCTTCGGCAAGTTCGCGCAAATGAACGATCACCAACAGCTCGGCGATATTTCACCAGAAGAATTCCGCCGCCAATTATATGAGATCGCCGACTGGATTGCGGATTATCACGCGAACATCGAGAGCTTGCGGGTTGCACCAAATGCGCCACCCGGTGCGATCCAGGCCGCATTGCCCGCCCAACCGCCGGAGCACGGCGAAAGCTTTCAGCGGATCTTCGCCGACTTCAAGCGACTGATCGTCCCTGGGTTGCTGCAT
>DASQXY010000172.1:0-7189 GCA_035639455.1 Chthoniobacterales bacterium
GAAGTCCGAAGAAATGTGCAGGAACTGATCTGCACAATCCTTAATCGCCTGGACTACCTGCGGGTGTGAATGGCCGGTGCTGCACACGGCCAGTCCCGCAGCAAAATCCAGGAAGCGATTGCCGTCCACATCCCACACTTCAACACCCCGACCATGCGACATGACGAACGGGCTCTCGCGACAATAAGAGGGCGAGACCACTTCGGCATCGCGCGCAAGGAGCGCACGCGCCTTCGGGCCCGGCAGTTCGGTTCTTAAGGCGTGGCAATCAGAACTGCGCATGGTTAAACCTGGGTTTGCAACAAGCGATGCATTTGCCGTTGAGCAAGTACGCTACCAGCATGTGCGACTTGGGTCCGCTTTTGCAACTCACGAAGAACGGACAGTTCGTGAATGTTCGGCGGTGCAACGACCTCAACGTGCTCGGCCAGCCTCAGAGACCACCCAGTCGCCGCGCAGATTGTGTCAATACTGATGTCTTCATAGCGGGCGACGAGTGTGAGCTCTTCCGAGTCAGCGGCCGGCTTCAGTATGCCAAGATCAGTGATTACTACCTGCGGCCCGGCACCAGGGAAGCCACGCCGTGCTCGTTCGCCATTTCCGCTTAGGAATCCTGCGCTGGTGCAAAAATCCAAGCTCTTGACAAAACTTCGCGGTGATTGCTTTAGGACGACGAAAATCTGCTTCGCATGCAGCGCAATTTCGGGGGCACCGCCCGCACCTGGCAGACGCGTCTTGGGTTTGTCATAATCCCCGATCACCGTGGTGTTAAGGTTGCCGAAGCGATCAATCTGGGCCGCTCCAAGAAAGCCCACATCCATGCGGCCAGCCTGCAGCCAATACGAAAAAATTTCCGGTAGCGGCACCACTGCGGCTGCGGTCTCGGCGAGCTCGCCATCGCCAATCGACAACGGTAGTACCTTAGGTTTTGTACCAATAGCGCCGGACTCGTAAATTAGCACGATGTCCGGCGCATGAGTCAGGCGCGCAAGATTCGCTGCCGCGGAAGGTATCCCGATGCCGACAAAGCACACACAGCCTGGCCAGATAAGACGCGCCGCCGCGATCGTCATCATCTCGTCGGCAGTGTATGAATTACCTGACGTTGAATGCGCGCTCATGCAGCCTCCGCCAAGCTGTCCAGAAATTCGGCGTGGTCACGACTACTAACCACGTGTCGCGTGATCCAATTTGTGAAAGTATCGCGGTCGCGGGCGATGTCGTCCCATCGCCTGTAGAAAGCGTTATCCCGTGCGTAGTAACCATGCGCGTAAGATGGATAAGCACCCATCGGGACCACCGCGATTGCCGTGATTACCCAATACGGCAAAACTATTGCATTCATCGCCGCGGCCAGAGACTCGACCACTTCTTCAACCGTCACGATGAGCGTGCGTGCCGCCAAGGCGGCCTCTTTCTGCGCACCAACGATGCCGCGGATGAGAACGTTACCCTGCCGATCAGCGGCTTGGGCGTGCAGGACCGTGACATCCGGATTGATCGCCGGAACAGTGGCAACCGCGACATCCGAGTACGGGCAACGTACTTCTCGAATTTGCCCGTTGACCTGTGACAGATTAGTTCCGACGTAGCCCCGCAACAGTCCGAATGGCAACCGGGCAGCGCCGGCGGTGTAAGCCGCCGCCATGCCTGCATGTGAATGTTCATTGATTTTTAGAGGCCGCGGCCAGTCATTCTCAACCGCATCGCGAAGCCGGTGCAGTGAGCCAACACCGGGATTGCCACCCCAGGAAAACGTCAGTTCGCCGGCACAGCCGGCGCCGATGAGCTGATCATAAATCAGGTCCGGAGTCATTCGGATCAGATGCAGGTCGCGCTTTTTCTGACGCAGGATCTCGTGTCCGGCGGCGAAGGGAATCAGGTGAGTGAACCCTTCCAGCGCGACACTCTGTCCGTCGTCGACGTATTGATGGATAACTTCCTGCAAAGTGCCGAGCTGCATCGCTAGTCTACTTTAGTCTGCGATTGCTCCCGCTGGTATTGCGCGAGGTAGTAGAACGACGCGATCCCCTTGCCCGAAGAGCCGGATCCCTTCCACCCGCCAAAGGGCTGATACCCGGGCCAGGCACCGGTCGTGGCACCCTGCGGACGATTCACATAAGTGACGCCTGCTTCTATGTTGTCGAAGAAGTAGGCGGCATCGTCGTCGTTTCCGTAACAGCCGGCTGTTAGGCCGTAGGGCGTATCATTGGCCAGGCGGATCGCTTCCTCGCGATCACGCACGCGACAGAGCATTGCGATAGGCACGAACATTTCCTCCGCAAAGAGCGGATGGTTAGGCGGCGCTTCAGCCAACATTGGCGCGACAAAATAGCCGTGTGCCAGTTCACCCTCGGTCAGACGTTGGCCGCCATGCAGGATGCGAGCGCCGTTTTCGGCGAGTTGTTTGCTATAGCGCTCGTACTTCTGCAGCGCATTCGCGGTAGTTACCGGTCCGAGCCAGTTTTCCTGCCGCGTGGGATCGCCTATGGCGATACCACCAATTTTTTCTCGAAGCTTATCAATTAACGGGTCCGCGATTTTTTCATCGACGTAGATCCGTGATAGGGCGGAGCACTTTTGCCCACTCAAGCCATACGCCGAACGCACGATGCCGGCGGCAGCCCGGTCCAAATCAGCATTGGCAGTCACAATGCAGGCGTTTTTGCCGCCCATCTCGGCAATACACGGCCGCGGATACTGGCCATTCGCCATGCTACGATAGATGTGCATGCCGACATCAAATGATCCAGTGAAGGTGATCCCGGCGGTATGCGGATGCTTCAGCAGTGTCTCGCCGACTACGCCGCCACTGCCATTGAGGTAGTTGAACACTCCCGCCGGAACGCCGGCGTCGCGTAAGCAATCGGCGAGCAAGCGCCCGGACCACGGAGTGTCGCTTGCACTTTTGAAGACAACCGTGTTGCCCGTCATTAATGCCGCCGCCACTGGTCCACCGGCGAGAGCAAACGGAAAATTATACGGCGCGATGACCACCCAGACGCCGTAAGGCTTCATCACACTTCGGTTGCGCGAGCGAAAATCCGGGAGCGGATCGTCAGGTAGAGGGTGATCGAACCCGTGGTGTCTTACAAAATCATCCGCGTAGAAGTTGAAGAAATCCGCCGTCTCCTGCACCTCGCCGAGCGCTTCCATTCGGTTCTTGCCTACCTCGAGGGTGAGCGCCGCTGCGATGTGGTAAACACGTTCCTCGATGATACTCGCGACGCGTTTGAGCAGGCGCACACGCTCGGCGACCGGTGTTCTGCGCCACGCGGCAAACGCGTCGTGCGCCGCCGCAATCGCGTCGTTCACGTCGTTGACATTAGCTAGAGGGAAATGGCCAAGGACACGGCGCAGGTCGATAGGACTGCGCCGGTTATCATGCTCGGCGCTCACCCGATCCTCACCATTAATATAGAGCGGATGCGTGGCACCTAACGAACGGTTGAGTTCAGCCAATGCCGCGTCGAACCGCCTGTGCATCTCAGGCGGCGGATTGAACATGGTTGCGTAAGTCAGTTTGAACTGCATGAGGCCTCCATTTCCGTTAACAGGCGATCGAGCAATGATAGCGCGTCGCTCAGTTCCTTTTCTTCAATCACCAGTGGCGGCGCGAGAATGATCAGATTCCCGCGCACAGCGAAAGATACACCTGACGCCAGCGCTTTTCGCACCAGCTCCGTCAGTTGTGGAGGAGTTTGTGGCCACGGTGCCAGCGGCGTGCGGGTGTCGCGGTCACTTACCAGTTCAATCACTGCGAACAGCCCATGGCCACCGCGCACATCCCCGATCACCCGATGTCGCAGTTGCAGCTTCTTTAACTCGAGCAGTATTTCCCGACCTAAACGTCGCGAGCGTTCGATTAATTTCTCATCTTCGTATGCACGGACGGCGGCCAAACCGGCGGCACAAGCGAGCGGATGACCACAGTAGGTCAACCCGGTATACAGCATCTGCGTTTCCAGGCGACGCGCCACGTTTTCGCTTACCACCACGGCGCCGAGCGGCACGTGCGCCCCAGTCAATCCCTTTGCCAGCGTCATCAGATCCGGTTTGCCTGCGTCACCGTACCGCTGCCAGGCGAACCATTCGCCGCACCGGCCGAACGCGCTCATGACTTCATCCGCGATCAGCAGTACGCCGCGAGAACGCGTCAGCTCGCGCAACTCCGGCCAATAATTCTCCGGCGGCACAATGCCGTTTGTGCCCGCATTTGGCTCCATCAAGACGGCAGCAACAGCGTCTGCACTTTTGCAATCGATTTCATTACGAACGGCAGCGACGCCAAAATGGCCGCACTCGGTCTCGCTGCTACTACCGAACGGGCAGCGATACGCATATGGCGGCGGCACGTGCGCTACAAAATAACGCTCCGGATCAACTTGATGACACGTCCGTGCGTCACCGGAAAACGCCATGCAGGCGTAAGTAGTACCGTGATAGGAACGATCGCGCGTGATCACCCAACCCTGGGGAAGACCGCGCACTTGGCGCGCGAACTTCACGGCATTCTCGTTGGCATCGGCCCCACCCAAGGTGAAAAACACTCGACCGCGCTCGAACGCCGCTTTCTCGAGCAAAGCTTGCGCGAGTTCTGCACGCGGTCTCGTTCCCCAGGCGGAAGTAACGAAACATAAGCGTTCGGCCTGATCGCATACGGCTTGAATGACTCTGGGATGCTGATGCCCAAGATTGCTGCATTCGGCGAGACTACTCATGTCGAGATAATCATGGCCGTCGCCGTCCCAGAAATGCGCGCCGCGGCCACCGACGACGTTCGGCGCCTGCCATTCAGCCGGGACACACCAGCTGTGTAAGACCGTAGCGCGCTCAGTCATCATGATACTTTCATCGGCGGCTGGTTCGATAATCGAACAGTAATGCGCATTGCGAACTCGATAGAACTCCTTTATCCTACGACTGTCAACCACAACCGCTCTGCCCGATAGTGACTGCCACCTCTTCCTTCATCGATGGCCCCGATTATAATCAGTCGCTTGCACGGGGTTTGCAGGTCTTGCGCGCCTTCGACCGCGAACGACCGCGTTCTACGTTGTCGGAAGTCGCAGCCCACGCTGGGCTGCCGCGTGCCGCCGCTCGCCGTAGCTTGTTGACCTTGCAGCATCTTGGTTATGTCGCTGCGCAGGGCCGGCAATTTTTTCTGACGCCCCGAGTGCTCGAGCTTGGATACGGCTATCTCTCTTCACTTGCTCTGCCTGAATTAGCACACCAGGCAATGCAACGGTTGTCGCAGCGGGTGGGCGAGTCGTGTTCCATGGCCGTCCTGGATGGCACCGAGATCGTCTACGTGGCTCGCGTCGCCGTTCGTCGCCTCATGAGTGTCGCGCTCGGCGTCGGTTCACGCTTGCCGGCATTCGCCGCTTCCATGGGTCGTGTCTTGTTAGCGGATAAGTCGGATCGCGAACTCACCACCTGGTTGCGTGAGAATACATTCCGGCCGATTACCGCGCACACCATCCATAAGCCTCGGGCGTTGCACGCGGAAATCCTTAAGGTCCGGCGGCAAGGCTATGCATTCGTGTCGCAAGAGCTCGAGCTGGGACTGTGCTCGATTGCGGTCCCAATTCATTCCCTGACCGGACGAGCGGTGTGCGGACTCAACGTCAGCATGCGCTACACCGGCGATGTGAAGGCAGTGGCCGTGAAGAAAATGCTGCCTGGCTTACGGAGCGCACGTCAGGCAATTGAAGAGGCGATGGCACACAGCGGGTGGCAGCCGCTGACGATTTCGGGGACTGCGTATGGTTGACGTTTTCATCGCTGCCGCGACACGAACACCGTTTGGGCGCTACGGTGGACGGCTGGCTGCCGTGCGCTGCGATGATCTGGCGGCGGCGCCGATCAAATCATTAATGGCGCGTCATCCAAACGTCGACTGGGGCGCCTTGGATGAAGTGATCCTCGGTTGCGCGAATCAGGCCGGGGAAGACAATCGCAATGTCGCCCGTATGGCGACGCTGTTGTCCGGTCTGCCGGAAACCGTGCCGGCGGTCACGGTCAATCGCCTCTGCGCCTCCGGGTTGGAAGCAGTAGCGGTCGCGACTCGCGCGATCGCTTGTCGCGACGCCGAGCTGGTCATTGCCGGGGGCGTCGAAAGCATGTCGCGCGCGCCATTTGTCATCAGCAAAGCCGACGGTGCCTTCGCACGCGAGCAAAAGCTTGAGGACAGCACGCTGGGTTGGCGGTTCATCAACCCCATCATGCGAGAACGCTACGGGGTTGATTCGATGGCGCAGACCGCCGACAACCTCGCCCGCGAGCACCGCATTTCACGCGCGGCTCAGGACGAATATGCCTTGCGCAGTCAGCAACGCACTGCACACGCACAGGCGCAGTGCTGGCTCGCTGAGGAGATAACGCCGATGCAAGTGACACAGGGCCGCGAAATCACGACTGTAAGCGAAGACGAACATCCGCGCCCGCATGTTACGCTTGAGCAGCTTGCCAAACTCAAGCCGCTGTTGGCTCCGGACAGCACCATCACCGCAGGAAATTCTTCCGGTGTAAATGATGGTGCGTGCGCCTTGCTGCTCGGGTCGGCAACAGCGCTGCACAAACACGGCTTGCAACCATTGGCTCGCGTCATCGGCATGGCAGCAGCCGGAGTTCCTCCGCGCATCATGGGTATTGGTCCGGTGCCAGCGATCCAAAAGTTGTTAGGCCGAATTCGCTTGGCCCTCGACGAGTTCGACCGCATCGAGATCAATGAAGCTTTCGCTGCCCAGGTGCTCGCCTGTACGCGGGCTCTCGGTCTGCCCGACGATGCTGAGCATGTCAACGCCAACGGCGGCGCGATCGCGCTCGGCCACCCGCTCGGAGCGAGCGGTGCGCGCTTGGTTACAACTGCCGCCTACGCCTTACGCCGGCACCAACAATCGCGGGCCTTAGTGAGTTTATGCGTAGGTGTTGGGCAAGGTCTCGCTTTAGCCCTTGAGCGGGCATAACGCCGATTCAGCGCAAGTCTTTCCACAATACGATTAGCCTCAGCACTCGCTAGGGCCAGCGCAGAAGAAAACAGGCAATGATGGCGACGAGAAGGGCAAGCCCAATTTCGACCGCCGCGATAGCCGATCCAGTGTGGGCGGGTTGATACGCACTCGCGACCATATTGATCGCCACCCAGATCAACGCGCCTGCGATAAGTGATCTAAGGAAACTGCGTTTC
>DASQXY010000173.1:0-3701 GCA_035639455.1 Chthoniobacterales bacterium
CGTCGCACCACCCGGTAATCGCGAGCGTGTCGCCGTCCTCGAGCCATTTACGCGTCTCGCCGTTCGGGAGCTCCAGCGGATTCGCACCCCGCCATGTCAGCTCAAGCATACAGCCGCGCGATTCCTCGGTCGCGCCGCTGATTGTGCCGGTCGCGAGGAGATCGCCGGGTTCCAAGTTGCAGCCGCCGATAGTGTGATGCGCCAGCTGCTGCGAAATACTCCAGTAAAGGTTCTGGAAGTTTGTGCGCGTGATCACATGTCGATCTTTCATAGACGAAGTTTGCAGCTGCGCTTCGAGCTGAATGTCGTAAGTCAGGTCGTTCGTTAGGCGTAAATACTGTAGCGGCTCCGGGTCCTGCTTCGGGAAAGGCTTTCGAAAAGGCTCAAGCGCCTCCAAGGTGACCACCCACGGCGAAATGCTCGTGCAGAAATTTTTCGCCAGGAATGGTCCAAGCGGCTGGTACTCCCAAGCCTGGATGTCACGCGCGCTCCAGTCGTTCATCAAAACGAATCCGAAAATGTGATCGACTGCGCGCTCGATCGGCACCGGCCGGCCTAACAAACTGGCTGGCCCGATCAGAAAGGCCATCTCGAGTTCATAGTCGAGGCTTTTTGTCGGTACGAAAATCGGTGTGGGCGCGTCCGGTGGTTTGATCTGGCCGCGCGGCCGGCGAACTTCGGTGCCACTAATCACCACGGAGCTCGCACGCCCGTGATAGGCAACGGGCAGCCATTTCCAATTCGGCATCAGCGCATTTTCCGGCCCACGCAGCATCGTGCCGACATTGCGCGCGTGATGATAGGACGAGTAGAAATCCGTGTAATTCCCGACGCGCGCTGGCAATTGCATCGCGACATCGCGTTGTCGATGGAAGATGCGCTCCCGGAGCTCAGCATTATCTCGCAGTGTTGCAGTATCGACGCTGAGCAAATTTTGCAGCCTCTCGCGCACCGCACGCCACGCCGGCCGGCCGAGCGACAGAATTTTGTTCAGGGTCGGCTGCGTTGTGGCTGCCGCGGTCTCCGCCGGCAGATCTTTGAACGCGCCGGCACGCTCGAGTTCTGCAAGATCGACAACGTACTCACCGAGTGCGACGCCAATGCGTGCGGCGGCATCGCGCAGCTTGAAAACTCCGAAGGGTAGGTTTTCAAGTGGAAACTGCGAATCCGGCGCGACTTCGATGAACGAGCGAAGTGGCATGGACTGTGATTTAAGCACGAAGCTCAGGAAGCAAAAGCTTCGTGCGATTCCTGTCCTTCGTGGTGATCTAAAGCAGTCCCAGAGCGCGCAATTCTTCGCGCGGTTCGTCGAAGCTGCAGCTGCCAAAAGAGGTGACGTATTTTCGCCGCGCATTGATCCGCTCGGCTGTCATCTCCCATTCGCGCCAGACAAAGATTGTTTCGTGGAACGAAGACGCGTCCGCGCGTTCATCCTCGAGCATCTGCACGATCTGTCCCTCGTCCCAGTGATGTTCGGACGCGAGCACCGCTGCACCGAGGACGTTGAGAAACCCGTGCATCTTTGCTCCGACCTCCTCACGAAACTGACGGACCGGGTGATGAAGCCCAGCGGTAAACTTCACCGGGACGTGGTGCTGCGTCGCGGCGATGAGCGATTCCGCCACCTGCACTGGAGTAGGAAACGCATCGGCCGTCACGCCGCCGGTACGCAGTTTGTAGCCGAAGCGCGGCTCCTTCAGCTGGGCGAGCAACGCAATCGTCCCCTCCGCGGCATCCGGCGGCGCTTCCCAGAAGACGTGTAATTTTAAATCGCCGATCGTCGCTCGCGCGTCACGCAACCATGCAAGATCGACGTTGCGCGGGAGCGGCATTTCTAACTGCACGACCGACACAACACCGAGATGATCACGGGTAAATTGGTCGATCGCTTCTGCTGTATTTCTCAGCTCGGCGCCTTTGGCGGCGAGCGCAGAGACACGCAGCGGATGTTTCTTGTCGAACAATGACAGGTTTGCCGCCGCGGCTTCGAATTTCTCGACCGACAGAACAAAGCTGTTGAGCATCCACGCGTCGTTGGAACGAACATATTGCGCCTGGTTTCGTAGGGCCGGCTCCAGTTCGAGGTTGCACGGCGGAAACATGCCAGCGTAATCAATCGAGTGCGCGAGCAGCGCGTGAAGCGAAGCAGCCGGCATGTTTTAGATTGAACGGCGCAAGCCTGCCTCTCGTCAATCCGAAGAGGCGAACTGGGGGGCCATGGAAAATGACGCGCGCAGCGTTCCACCCGGCGCGATCTGCTGGATTCCTTCTTTGTCTTCGAAGGGGCGCTGCTGGTGGTGATCAGTCAAGCCCCAGCACGGCTCAATGCAGAGGAACGGTCCGCCGTCCGACCAGAGCGTGACGTAGGGAACTTCCAGCAGATCGACAATCACCCAGCGGCCGCTTGGCGGGTCGACGTAGGAGAACTCGCGCCTTGGAACTTCGAGCAGCTCCAGAATGAATGAAGCCGGCAATTCTTCCCGTGGGAATGGCATCTCGCCGCCGCGGAATTCGATGTCCCGCGTTTCGCCGGACAAATAATTGCCGGGAGAGAAATGCCTCCGGTATAAGCCGCGTGGCATTTGCAAACGAAAGCTCTCGAACGAAGTCGCTGCAAATCCGGGATGCAATCCGAAGCCGACGTGCGCAGTGACGTCCGATTCGTCATTTTGAAACCCAAAAGCGACTACGACTTTGTTGAGGTCGATCTTGTATGTCAGGTCGAGAGTCACTTTCAGCGGATAATCTGTGGTGGAAAAATCATCCGGCGTAATGCGATACGTGAGCGAGCCGTTCTCAGCGGCGGCAAAGTGCCAGATTTTATGTCGCAAAAACCCGTGCGTTCCGCCTTTGATTTCGTGCCCGCGATAGCAACTGCGGTCGTCCTTCAGCCGGTGAAGGTAATAACCCATCACGGTGGCGTGATTTGCCCAACCGTGCGCCGGTGTGGCAATCTCGTTGTCGCGATATAGAAAGCCGATCCAATCGCCCGTTTCACTGATTCTCGCCAGACTCACTAGTTCGGCGCCGAGGCGCGAAACGACAATCCGGATCCCGTTCTCTTCATCGGTTAAAACATCGAGTTGCCGATCTTGCCGAGTCTCTTCGCGATGCGCAAAGCTCATCGCAGCTCACGGGAACAAGCCTCGCATCTTCTTCGCCCGTAGCACCCGTTCGACTCCAATGGCCATCGCCGCGGTGCGGTGCGAAATCTTGTGCGATTTCGCCCGGCGAATCACTTGCGCGAAGGAATGCTCCAAGATGCGAAAGAGTTTGTCTGTCACTTCCGTTTCCGACCACCTGAAGGACTGCAGCTCTTGCACCCATTCGAAATAGGAGACGATCACGCCTCCGGCATTGCAGAGGATATCCGGAATGACGAAAATTTCGTCCCAACGCTTCTCAAGAAGCAAGTCCGCCTCCGGCGTAGTTGGGCCGTTGGCCGCTTCCGCCAAAATCCGGCATTGCAGACGTCCGGCGTTTCTGGCGTTGATGACGCGATCGATTGCCGCCGGCACCAGTACCTCGCACGGCATCGTCAGCAATTCCTTTGGATCGACGTGGTTCGCTTCATCAAAAGCGCGCAGGTTGCCTTTCTTCAACACGTGTTGCTCCGCCGCCTGCACGTCGATGCCTTTCGGGTTATAAATCGCGGCGTAAGCATCGCTCAGGCCGACGATCTTGCTTCCTGTCTTATAGGC
>DASQXY010000174.1:0-3667 GCA_035639455.1 Chthoniobacterales bacterium
CGATTCGGTTGCGCCGGTAAGATCGATATCTACATCGAACCCGCGTCGCGAGAGTTCTTCTCCCAGTTGGCCGACGATCTCGATGCGCGGCGTAGTCATATTACAGTGACGCGTTTCCCGGGAGGCAAACTCGTCAAGGAAATTCATCCGCGGATCCGCCTCTGGATCATCGGCGGCGGACCAGACAATGCGCCGCTGCGTTCGTTAGCCAAGTTGTTAGGATGGGAAGTGATCGCTCTCCTCGATCCAAATTCATTGTCGATCGAACCAGACGAATGGACGGCGGCGGTCGTAAAGTCACACAATTACGGACGTGATTTCGCGGCTCTGCAAAAACTGCTGCCGCTCAACTTGCGCTATGTCGGGTTGATCGGTCCGCGGAAACGGCGCGACCAGCTGATGAATCATCTGCTGGACATCGGCGTCACGGTGAATGCCGGATTCTTTGCGCCTGCCGGTCTGGAGCTGGGGGCGGAAACGCCGGAAGAAATCGCGCTCACGATCGTCGCCGAGGTTCAGCGCGTGTTTGCAAACGGATCAGGCGAATCACTGCGAGAAAGAAAAACGGCAATTCACGCGCTGAAGTCGTTCGCTTCGAATCAATGCCGAATATCGGCGCGGTGATTTTAGCTGCCGGCGAATCATCGCGCCTCGGCCAGCCGAAACAGCTGATCCGATTTCGCGGGCGCAGCCTCGTGCAGCGCGCCGTTGATGCCGCCGCCGACGCCGACTGTTGGCCGATCGTGATCGTGATCGGCGGGCATAACAGCGACGTCGCAGTGGATTTGCCTCAAACAGCGACGCTGGTGGTGGAGAACGAAGACTGGAGAAACGGAATTGGAACTTCCATCCGGCGCGGAATCCGCGGGCTGATTGAGGCTGCGCCGGAGCTCGAGGCAGCCGTGCTCCTAGTGTGTGATCAACCGTTTCTGCACGCAGCGCTGATCAAACGGCTGATTTTGTGCTGGACGGAATCAGCCCGGCCGATCGTCGCATCCGGTTACGCCGACACGCTCGGCGTGCCGGCATTATTCGGCCGCATGTTCTTCAAGGTGTTGCTGGCGTTGCCGGATAATTGCGGGGCAAAGGGAATCATTTTCCGCAACCGAGACCAAGTCGCCGCGATTCCATTTCCAGAAGGTAAAATCGACATCGACACGACGGAAGATCTGGAAAGGCTGAGTACGGAGCGAGAACGGCGCGATTGACCAGATCGAGGCGAAAATGCCGGTTGGGTTCAGCAGACAGCACGCTTACAATCGTTGCGTTCACGCAGCAGGATCGGAAACCTGTCGCCTGCGTGGAAACGGGCAACCGATATTGCGCTCCGGATCGCGCGCGGAAGGGTTCGCCCGCCGCATCGTTCGGTTACGCTTGCGAGTCGCTAACTGCCCGGCGTGGGCGTCGGCGACACGTTCGCCTTAGCCCGCGCGGCTTCGGCTCTGCGTGCTGCTTCTTCGACTGCGCTCGCCGGTACGGGCGTGGTCGGCAATCGCGGCGACCGGGCGCGCAGCTTCGATTCGACGAAATTCAAACGGGCGGTTGCGTCGGCATCGCCTGGCTTTAACTCGAGTACTTTGCGGAAATCGGCCGCAGCTTTTTGGTAATCATTGGCCAGCCGGTACGTGTAGGCGCGACGACGATAGAGTTCGGCATCTTTCGGGCGCTTTTCGATTACCTTTGTCAAATCAGCGATGGTAAGGTCATAGCGTTTGAGATTGCGATACACGTAAGCGCGCCGATCACGCAGTTCGATGGCATCAGGTGCTTTCTCGATTAACGCTGAATAACCGTCTGCCGCCTCCTGCCACTCACGCTTCTGCAAATAGGCATACGCGCGATAACGCTGTGCCATGGTGTTCTTCGGTTGAAGCTCCAGAGCTTTGGATAGATCTGCAATCGCAGCATCGTACTTCTTTAGCTGCACCTCGAGCAGTCCCTTGTTTGCGTACGCGTCTGAGTTCTTCGGCTCTAATTCGATCACTTTGCCGTACTCAGCAACGGCCTCTTTCCGTTTGCCCGTAAATTGGTAAACCTGAGCGCGGTTGATGTAATTCTTGGGATCGTTTGGTTGTTCCTGGATCGCCTTGGTGAACTCCTCTATCGCCTTCTCGTACTCCTTATCGCGTGCGTATTTCACGCCGCGGTTAGTGTGGCCGCCTGGATCATCAGAGCTGCGGGTCTGCGCGAAGCTGCCGGAAAAACAAACTGCAGCGAGCACACAAGTGACCAGACCGAGCTTTCGCACGTACTTTGTTTTCATAACGCCACTCCGCTTCAATGTTATGACTAGCGCCGGAGGCGAAGTGTTCAACCCCGTGCGAGTGTGCCTCAGGGCGTAGTCATCTTCCACATCGGGGTGAATTTCCCACAGCGTAGCGGTGTACCTCGTCTGCTTGTTCCCGCGGATCCAGACGCAGCAACGCAACGGCAACGATCGCACCCGTGTATCGAGTCGCAGCGGATAAACAATCCGTCGTGGCAGTTGAGTCGGCTTTTTTCGCAAGCGCGGGCGGGCGGAACTACTAGAGGCGCTGGGCTGAAATGGATGCAGCACCGGACAAACACCTGCTGCAGGCGCACAAAGCCGACCCGAGTAAGCCGCTGTCGTAATGCGCTGTGCTTACGCGCGCACGGAAACGGGCGACGGCTGCTGTATGCGCTCTCTACTACGCGCGCGAGACGGTTGCAGCCAAAACGCCGCCCCTTCGAAGGATGTGCAATTTTCCAGGCGGTGAAAACCTTTAGATTTTCAGCGCAGCCAATCGCGTGTGAGCTAAAGTCCTTGGCGGTTGCCAACGAGTCGGTTTAGTTCAGCGAGTCGTAACGTGACTGTGGATTGCATCTTGCCGATGTATGCTGACTCCGTATATTTCCGAACCTCGTCAAGATCTTCAAACGGTATGGTGTCGCAACCTGTGCTGGCTGGCACCTTGTAGAAGTGTCCGTAGCGATCTCGTTGGTCGAACTGTCGAAACTCTACACATACTTCAACTTTGATCGTTCTAACATCACCGCGGTTCTCCGCCAATCTATGCACAGTTTTGCAAATTTGCTCGGCATGTCCGTAAACTTCATCCTTATAAAATAAAGGCCCGTCGTACATGAACTTGACGGAAGCCGTTCCGTCTTGTTCAACCGTCGCCTTCGGCTTGCCCCAACCTAGCGAAACCGTGTATGGATACGAGCTATTCTGACCTGTTCGTGCGGTCGAGCCGGCTTGAGATCGCCAGCTCAAAAGAGCTAGCGGAACAACAGCACATCCGATAATAAGCGCAAATACTGCTCTTCGTCGGCCTACGCCAGAACTGCCCGGCGCGCCAATGTGCCGTGAGCGTTTTGCCGAGCGTTTACGATCTCCTCCGGTTTGCGACGGCAGTTCGCCTCTCCACAATCTGCTCAGAAACAGCAACAAAACTGAGCGGAGGTTCGAGAGCCGATCAATTATTCGGAGAACTGGTAGAGGGCGCAGTGTGATGTTGAACATGAATGTCTTGACGTCGAAGCTGGGCCTCTGGTTCGAGCACTGTCGACGCTTACAGTTGCGCTATTCGAGGGGAGGGTAACAAATGTTCTCGGGCTAGACGTTATGGGTGCTTATTCTGACTTGCTACGATCTCGTTAGTCAAGGCAGAAACACGCTGATCGCGAAAAAACTTCTCGTCCA
>DASQXY010000175.1:0-7549 GCA_035639455.1 Chthoniobacterales bacterium
CATTCCGGTGCAACAAGCCGAAAAACCGGCCGGTGCGCGATTCGACAATAGCTCGGCTTTACTTCAAACTCGAGCGATGGCCCGCTTCCCGTTTATCACGTTCGAAGGAACGGAAGCGTGCGGAAAATCCACCCAAGTGCAGCGGCTGAAGATGCGACTCGAACAAAGCAGTGTGCCTGTTTTGGTCACACGTGAGCCCGGCGGAACAGCGATCGGTGAAAGCATCCGCGAGCTGTTACAGTTTGCGCCACATAGCAGCGCGATGGCAGCCGAGACGGAGTTGTTGCTGTTTGCAGCGAGTCGGGCGCAGCTCGTGCGAGAAGTGATCGAGCCGGCGCTACGGCGTGGAGTTTGCGTCATCAGCGACCGGTTTTTCGATTCGACGACAGCTTACCAAGGGGCGGCTCGCAAGCTCAACCAACGAGTCGTCGAACAGTTGAACCAGTTTGCAGTGGATGATTGCCGGCCGGACATCACGTTCGTTCTCGATGTTGATCTTCCCATCGCTGAGCGGCGGTTGCAAAGCCACGCACGGCGCGCCGATCGAATGGAGCAAGAGCCGCACGAATTTTATCGAGCTGTCCGACGAGGCTATCGCGACCTTGCAGCACACGAGCCGAATCGCGTCATCCTGATCGATGCTAGTCGGCCTGTCGAACAGATCGCAGATGAAGTCTGGCAAGTTCTCTGTGCGCGCTTTCCAGCAATTGCAGGGCGGAAAACTGGGACTGCAAGTTGCTAGATGGCCTTTTCTCAGACAGAAGCGTTTGAGTACTTGCGGCGGGCGCATGAGCAAAACCGTCTCGGCCACGCGTATCTGATTTGCGGTCCGGCTGGGAGCGGCAAGCGGGCGCTTGCCGCAAATCTCGCGCAGCTCGTCACGCGAACGAATCGTGCCCATGTTTTTTCCGGCAGCGCGCCCGAGATCTTCCTCGCGGAACCTGAGTCGAAGTCACGCCGCATTGTCATCACGCAGGTACGCGCGCTGGAGCATGCGCTACAAATGCGCGCCGCCCCGGAGCGCCGCAAAGTCGCCATTATTGCGGACGCCGATCGTCTCCAGCCGCAGGCGGCGAACGCTTTTTTGAAGACACTGGAGGAACCGGCAAAAGATTCGTTATTGCTTTTACTCACTGCGCTCCCAGAGGCGCTTCCTGACACGATCGTGTCCCGTTGCATCGCGGTTCCGCTCCGTTTGTCAGAACCACCTGAGCTCACGGCGGAAGAGCATGAATTAATCGTGCTAGTGGGCGGCAGCGCGCGCGAGGCCGCGCGGAACGTGCAGCACGCTTACCGGTTGGCGCAAGAGTTCCAGCGTTTACTCGGTAGCGTTCGCGAGCGCATTAGAATCGAAAACGCGGACGCGCTTAAGGCCGAGGAAGCGCGCTACCGCAACGCGACTGATGGCACTTGGCTTGACGAGCGCGAGCAGTACTACAAAGCCTTGACAGAGAGTATGTACATCCAGCGCCGTGCCGCGTTGGTCGAGACGCTGGTCAAATGGTGGTCGGACGTCTTGCGCGCCAGCTGCGGTTTGACTGCAAATCATTTGCCCGAAATGCAGAAGGAAACTACCGCCATCGCGAAGCGGTTTACCGCCACGGAAATCCTGTCCCGGATTCGTTGGCTGGAGGAACTACGCGATCATCTCAGTCGCAATATCCAGGAAGCGCTCGCGATTGAAGTTGCCTTTCTTCGGATTTTCACGTCCTAAAGCGCCGATGTTGATGAGATTTGAAAATCAGGTCGCGATTGTAACTGGCGCGGGGCGAGGTATCGGCCATGCGATCGCGCTGCGACTCGCATCTGAAGGCGCACGGGTCGCCTGTGTCAGCCGAACGGCAGAGAACGCAAAGCGCACAGCTAACGAGTTAAACGAAATCCGCAGCGGTTGCGCGAAAGCCTACGCGGTTGATATCGCCGATCACGACGCGGTGCAAAACGTCGGCGCAGAAATTCTGGATCAATTCAGCAAGGTCGACATCCTCGTGAATAATGCCGGCGTCGCGCGTGACGACCTTGTCATGCGCATGTCTGTCGAAGATTGGGACAGCGTTATCGCGACAAATCTGCGTGGTGCGTTCAGCTTTACGCAGGCGATGGTGCGCACGATGACGCGGCAGCGCAGCGGACGGATCATCAACATCACCTCGGTAATCGGGTTGATCGGCAATGCCGGGCAAACGAACTACGCCGCCAGCAAAGCCGGCCTGATCGGGCTGACCAAATCGCTCGCTCGCGAGTTAGCGAGTCGCAACATAACCGTAAACGCGGTTGCGCCTGGCTTTATTGCAACCGATATGACGTCGGGATTGTCGGACGAAATTAAAATGACAATCCAAGCGCGGATTCCGCTCGGCCGGACCGGAACGCCAGACGATGTCGCAAACGTGGTGGCGTTCCTCGCCTCTGCCGACGCCAGCTACATCACCGGGCAAACACTCTGCGTCGACGGCGGCATCGTCATGTAGCTGAGCCTACGCGCGCTCCATAATCGTGACGCGTCCGTCAGCGAGAAGAAGATCGCCCGTTGAGATCCGGCATTTGTAGACGGTGTTCGCCTGATCGCCAAACAATCGAATCGCGCGGATTTCGAGTGACGAAGTGATGTTGTCGAGATGCCTCACGTGCAAATGGGCGTCGCGCCATGCAGCTACGTAGCCCGGTGCGGCCCTAATGCCCGCGGCGCGAGCGCGCAATCCACCGTGGACGGCAGCGGCTTGGGCGCCGTATTCGAACGCATGCACGGCCGATAATTGTCCATCGCGACGCAACGGGTTGTCCGGAGCACGATGGGTATCGCTACTACAGAAGATCGATTGATCGTCCCATTCGATTACCCTGTCCAACAGGCACATTGCATCCCGGTGGGGAATAAGTGCGCGAATTTCGGGCTTGTCGACCTTGCCGCTGTGCACGCGGACTGGCGATTTTTCAGGTAAGCGCGATTCATCCCAGAACGTGTAAAAGTTGAACCAGTTGTAAGGCGCAAGCCGCACGTAATGCTCTAGTCGCGCGACATAGCGTTGCACCCAAACGCGCGCCTCCTGTCCGCGCTGCTCGCGCGGCAGCGTGATTTCATCGGCGAAGTGCTCAAAGAAAATGTCGTAGCGATTCCTGCCTCGATAGAGCCCAAAGAAAAGAATGATCGGGCAATGCATAATCGCAGCGAGCAGGATCGGTCCGGCCGGAAAAGTTGCAGGCGCGCCGAGGAATTGACATGCAGTTGTCTTGTCGCCGCTCGCGACGCGATCGCCTAACATGCCGATGAGAAACCCGGCGTCGAGGCTTTCTTTCACTCGTAATAGCCTGTCAGGTCCCTCCTCCGCAATCACTGTGTCAGCGATCTTCGGGTTCAGCGCGTCAAGGAAGCGCGTGATGTTTTCGTTATGCACCGTGTCCATCAATACCTTGAGCGGGAACTCCTGCTGGGTCACACCCAGAGTCCGCAGTATTTCGAAGCTGCCGAGGTGCGCGCCCAAGAGAATGCAGCCCTTCCCGCTGTCGATTTGTCGATGGAGAATGTCCCGCCCGTGGAGTGTCAATTCAAAGTGCCCGAACTCACCCCGTAGCAGGTAGACGCGATCCAAAATTGTTGCGCCGAAGTAGTAAAAGTGGCGGAGGACGTGCCACCAACGGGCACACCGGCCGCGCACACGTCGTAAGTATTCGGACGATGCTCGCCGTGCCGCATGCGCACTGATTAGAAAATACAGCGTTGCCGGAAACAGGAGCAGCCGCGCCGCCCAGCGGCCGATGTGCAATGCAACCCATCCAGTGAGGTGAAGGGACGCAGGCGTGCCGCGCTCGGGCAGGTTGAGCCAGCGATATGCTTCCAAAGATTTAGTGTGGGAAAATTGTGTAGTCATCCTCCACGAACCGCTTGGCCAGATATCCCACCCGCGAAAAAATGTGAGTACAGTTCGCGAATCTTTTCAATCTGCGGTTCCACCTTGACATTTCCAAAACCAGCCCGCACAAACCCGCTGCGCCATTGCTCTGGAGTCAGAAAGCCCGGATTGGGACGAATCTCCGGCTCCAACTTGACATCGGTAAAGCTTTCCAGAATCTGAAACATTAGTTCCGGGTAAATCGGCTGGTTTGGATAGGGCCGCAGACATTCCCCTATGACCAGCCAGCCGTCACTCGCCAGAGCCGAGCGCGCTTGACCCAAAGCAAAGAGGAGATTGCTAGCGATGTGAAAGACGTTTACGCCGAACACCAGATCGAACTCCCCCGGCGCGATGCCTTGAGTGTTCCATGGTTCATTGAGGTCGAGTGGCCCCCATTCCAGCGGAACATCGGCATGGCGCTGTGTAATTTCGCGTTGCGCGCGACGTCGGAAGAATGCATTCGGCTCGGTGACGAGATATCGCTGGATTCGGGAAAACAGCCCGTGTTCTTTAAACCAGCGAAGTAACGTTTCGGTCCCGCTGCCACCGCCCGCGCCAATTTCCAAAATCCGGATATGTGTCCGGTCTCCCACACAGTCGCTCGCCAGCACCGCAGTCAGCCAGTTGTTCACCGCATAAGTTAGATTGTCGTTATGAAAATAGTTCAGCCACAGCGGTATTCGCTCGGGGCTAAACAGGCGCTGCTCAGCATTCTGTTCCGCCCGGGCCACCGCGGGATAAAGACTCGCGGCGCAATCTAGCAAATCTAAAGTGGCTGTATTTCCGGGATCGATCTGCAGGCCGGCTTCACGCAGCCGGGCGAGGTCGGGCTGCCAAGGTACTTGCCTGAGACGATACCGGCGCGCCGCTCCATCCATTCGCCCCTCAATGCATTCGGTCTCGACGAGACGCTCCAACATCCAAGCCAGGGTGAAGCGGAACCGGGGTTGAAAGCAACACGCCCGGCAAAGTTCCTCCGCAGATTGCCAATCGCCGAGCGAGTCGATTAAATCGAGCCGATGGAAAAGATCGACCGTGACTTCGATGCTGTAGCGCTCCATCAACTCGATACTCTGATACAGACGTTCGCTGAACAGCCATGCTGGGTAATGTTTCAGCCATTCTTTGAGCCGCGGATCGCGCGGTCGAACTTCGAAAGGCGGCGACTTAGCTACGCGCATGTTGCCAAGCCGCGGTAGATCCGCAGGCGGCCCTCGACAATTAGATGGTTTTCAACACGACAGCGCACGTCCATTTCGGTTTCGTCATCGTTCGTGGGTGACAGACAGATTGTAAATGGCTGCCCGGGCCGCAGCGGCGCTAAAAATTTCACCACCGGTATGCCGACAACGCGCGAATCTGGGCGCCATTCATTTAACGCCGTTACGACTTCATCGAGAATCACAACCGCTGGCACGATCGGCGCGCGTGGGAAATGTCCAGGCAAGCTCGGATGTTCCGTGCTGATTGTCCGGCACACTTCAAAATTCATATCGTCTTGCGGATGCCATCAAACCAAGCCGAGAAAATCAATCGCGCAGCAGATATTTGCGTGCTGAATCGTTCCCGCTTAGTTGATGCAGCTATGACCGAGAAAGCAACATTTGGCGCAGGCTGCTTTTGGGGAGTGGAAGAAACATTCCGGAACCTGAAAGGCGTAGTGAACACCACGGTGGGGTACGCGGGTGGCACAAAAGAAAACCCGACCTATGAAGATGTTTGCACCGACGAGACTGGTCACGCCGAAGTTGTCGAAGTTGAATTCGATTCGGGGCAGATTAGTTATGAGCAACTGCTCGATGTTTTCTGGTCGAGCCATAATCCGACTACGGCCAACCGCCAAGGAGCCGATGTCGGAACGCAATATCGTTCGGTGATTTTTTACCACACGCCGGTGCAAATGGCGGCTGCCAAAGCTTCAAAACAAAAGCTGGAAAAGAGCGGGCGCTTCAAGCGTCCAGTGGTGACGCAAATCGAGCCGGCGCCGAAATTCTGGCGCGCTGAAGAATATCATCAGCGTTACTTGCAAAAGCGCGGCCGGTCGCATTGCGCGGTCTGATAAAACCCGCGTTCATGACCCGCGACGTTATCCGGACGAAGAACTTCGCGGCGGAAGCGGCTAACTTCATTCTCAACGCGGCGCATGAGGCACTGGGCAACCGCGGCGAATTTCGCATCGCGCTTTCCGGTGGGAACACGCCCCGCCGTGTTTACACACGGCTCGCTAGCGTCGGGCACGATCTACCTTGGGAACGGGTTATCATCACGTTTGGTGATGAACGCTGCGTGCCGCCGGATGACGCGCAAAGTAATTTCCGCATGGCCCGCGAGAGTCTCATCGCGCCCGCGGCGATTCCCGATAAATCGGTCTTACGATTGCGCGGTGAACTTGAGCCGCACCTCGCGGCACAGGAATACCAGGACGACCTGGATGTGCTTGCGACACAACGCGGCGAACACATTTACCGCCATGATCTCGTCTTGTTGGGGTTGGGCGCGGACGGCCATACTGCCTCGCTCTTCCCCGACACGGCGGCGTTGGAAGAAACAAATCGCCGAGTAGTGGCAAATTTTGTTCCAAAGCTGAACTCCTGGCGATTGACCTTTACGTTTCCGCTAATTGATCACGCGCGGCACGTCTGTTTTTTGGCTGGCGTGAGCAAAAGTCAGTTGGTCGATCGGGCGTTGCAGGGCGATGCCAACTATCCGGCCGCGCGGGTCCATCCAACCGCTGGCGAGCTGACGTGGATTGTCGATCTCAGCGACACGTGAGTCCACTGCGAAGACCAGTCTCAGCCGCTCATTCAATCGCGCGGGTCGGAGACGTTGCGCCGCTTCACGCTAAACACAGCGCACGTGTCGTCGTGAAACGACCTAACGATTCAACGTTCAACGCTTAAATCCTTAGTACTGCTCGCCTTCGTCCTCCGCTGGCGGCCCGATCCGGTCCTCAATTCCGTAGACGTGAAACATCACGACGAACCACCACAGCGGCAGCAGCAAACCGCCGAAACCAGCAGTGAACGTGAAGGTGAGCGCCGCGATTGCGATGGCCATTGGTGTTCCGACGAACAGGATGAGCAAGCCCACGAGTTTGTGACCTTTGTAGATGTGGCCGAGGCCGGGGATGACGCTCAGCAGGACTGCCATCGCGTCGCTCGCTTTACCTTCAGCCGTTTCTGTTGCGCTACGCTTCCAATCGCATCGGTCGCAACGCTGCGCATCCTTTGGCAATAGATGCCCGCAGTAGGGACACGGCATTTTCTCGGCATCCTGCGGAGCAGGCTCGGCAACCGGCGCGTCCGTGTACTCCATGGCTAAAGAGCGTCACAAGCTCGGGCACTTTCGTCAAGACGAGGATTGCCGGGCGTTTGTGTGCAACGCGTTTCACGTTGGCGTCTGACACAGACGCCCTACAATCCCAGCGATGGCCTCGCTTCAAGAGATCGTCGAATACATGGACACTTATCTCCGCATTCGCGAGATCGGCGACTGGGAGAACGCCCTCAATGGCTTGCAAATCGAAAACTCAGGACGCCTCACCAAGATCGGTGCGGCCGTAGACGTTTCAACCCGCGCTCTGGCGGAAGCCGCCAGACAGGATGTCGGTCTTTTGGTCGTGCATCACGGTCTCTTCTGGCCGGGATTGCGGCGGG
>DASQXY010000176.1:0-4086 GCA_035639455.1 Chthoniobacterales bacterium
TGTGACATTCTGGATGAACCCTCAGCAAGGTTTGAGGAAATCGAGACTGCAGCACGTCGCATTTGATTTGTAAGACCAAACCGTTCCTCGTGCGGAAAACTTCGCGTTTCTGAATAAATGAAGTCGGCAAAGTCAATCGCCTTTTGCCAAACATCGAGTTTTTCAAAGTTAAACATGTTTGCCTCTCTTTCTTGTCTCAACTCTCAACTAACGACTCTCAACTCACTTATAGCTTCTTTGCGTTAAATGTACGGTTTCGAAATGCAGCGGTTCGCGGTGTACCTGGGGCGGCGCGATCGCGCCGTTGGCGCCCTGAAATTCCCACGTGAACACGGCGGCAAAGTTTTCGTCGTCGCGCAGTGCTTCGCCGTCGGGCGTTTGATATTCTTCGCGAAAATGCGCACCGCATGATTCATCTCGCGTGAGCGCGTCGATACACATCAGCTCGGCGAACTCGAGGAAATCTGCGACGCGTCCAGCTCGTTCCAGCGATTGATTGAAATCTTCGCCCTCGCCGGGCACGCGCACCTCGCGCCAGAACCGGTCTCGCAGTTCGGGAATTTTTGTGAGCGCTTCTTGGAGACCTCGTTTGTTTCGCGCCATGCCGCACTTGTCCCAAAGCAACGCGCCGAGCTCGCGATGAATCGAGTCAAGCGAACGGTTTCCGTTTACCCTCAGCAGTTTGTCGATCTTAGCGCCGACATCGCGCTCGGCTTGAGCGAACGCGGGGTGATCAGTTGCCGGGCGCTTGCCGATCTGTCCGGCGAGATAATTCGGGATTGTGTATGGCAAAATAAAATAGCCGTCAGCGAGACCCTGCATGAGAGCGCTGGCGCCAAGTCGATTGGCGCCATGATCAGAGAAATTTGCCTCCCCGATGACGAACAGACCCGGGACGTTACTCATTAAGTTGTAGTCGACCCAGAGGCCGCCCATCGTATAATGCACAGCGGGGTAAATCCGCATCGGCACTTCGTAGGCGTTCTCGCCCGTAATCTTCTCGTAAACTTCAAACAAATTCCCGTAGCGCTCTTCGATCGTCTGCTTGCCAAGGCGCTTGATTGCGTCGGCGAAATCGAGATACACTCCGCGCCCACCGGGTCCGATGCCACGTCCTTCATCGCAAACTTCCTTGGCCGCGCGCGAAGAAATGTCGCGCGGCGCAAGATTTCCATAGCTCGGGTATTTCCGTTCGAGATAATAATCCCGGTTGCTCTCTGGGATTTCGTTAGGCGGCTTGGCGCAATCTTCTCTCCGCTTCGGGACCCAGACACGTCCGTCATTGCGCAACGACTCCGACATCAGCGTTAGCTTGGATTGGTACTCGCCCGAGTGCGGAATGCAGGTCGGGTGGATCTGCGTAAAACATGGATTCGCGAAGAGCGCCCCTTTTTTATAGGCACGATAGGTGGCGGTGACGTTGCAACCCCGCGCATTCGTCGAGAGATAGAAAACGTTCCCGTAACCGCCGGTCGCCAGCACGACTGCGTCGGCCGGGTGATTGTCGATCTTGCCACTGCGCAAATTACGCGTGACAATGCCCTTGGAATGCCCATCGACGATAACGAGGTCGAGCATTTCTGTCTGCGGAAACATCTCTACCGTGCCGACGGCGATTTGCCGGCACAGGGCTTGGTAGCAGCCGAGTAAAAGCTGCTGCCCAGTCTGCCCGCGCGCGTAAAACGTGCGCGACACCTGGGCGCCGCCAAACGAGCGGTTCGCGAGCAGGCCACCGTACTCGCGCGCGAACGGCACGCCCTGCGCCACGCACTGATCGATAATGTTGCCGCTGACTTCGGCCAGCCGATAAACGTTCGCCTCACGCGAACGGAAGTCGCCGCCTTTGATGGTATCATAAAAAAGGCGGTACACACTGTCGCCGTCGTTTTGATAATTCTTTGCGGCGTTTATGCCGCCTTGGGCGGCGATCGAATGTGCCCGACGCGCCGAGTCTTGATAGCAAAAGCATTTTACGCGATAGCCAAGCTCGCCCAGCGTCGCTGCTGCTGAACCCCCGGCCAGACCGCTGCCGACGACGATGATCTCGAATTTGCGGCGATTATTCGGACTGATCAGGCGCGAATGGTCTTTGTGGTTTCTCCATTTATTCGCGAGCGGCCCGCCGGGTACTTTGGAATCCAAGCTGCCGATCATGACCGATGAAATTCGAAATTCGAAATCCAAAGTCCGAAACAAGCATCGCGAAACCCGAATGGCGAAGCTCGAACGACTGAGAGACGACCAAACGACCGGATCACTGGTGATGTCGCTCTTTTGTCACTCGAGGTTTGTGCTTGCTTCGTCATTGGACATTCGTGCTTCGTCGTTTTTTTGCCGAGATTCGAGTTTGTTTTGAGATTCCACATGCGGGCTTGAATGTTGATCTCACAGCCGCTGTGCTGGTTTAATTAACCCGAGCAGGACTGCGATGGGAATCGAGGTGTAGCCGGCGAAGAGCAGCCACGCGAAGATGCGCCCGCCCAGTGCGAGTCGCGGCGTGAGCTTCTGATTATTGAAGCCGAGCGATTGGAACAGACTCGACGAGCCGTGGCTCAAATGCAACGTGAGAAGAAACAGCCCGATAACATAAAAGCCCGAGACGTAGATGTTCTGAAAGCCGTAAACCATCATCGAATAAACGTCGTAATGTCCGAGCGGATCCGCTTTGAGCAATGCGAACCGGGGATCCGTCACGCGTACGGTGAAATGGGCGAGGTGATAAATGATAAACGCGAGCACGATCACGCCGCTAAGGACCATGTGGCGTGATGCAAAAGTCGCTTTGACGTAATCCCTGTCGATGTACGGTTCGGGTCGAGCGCGGCGGTTCTCAATGGCGAGCTGGATCGTCACGTAAATATGAACCACCACCGTCACGAGTAGAAAAATCCTGACGAGCCATAGCAACGGTCCAAGATCGCGCAGGTGTTGTGAGTAACCGTTGATCCAATCGGGACCGAGGAATATCTGGAGATTGCCTAACAAATGCCCAATTACGAACAGAATCAGGATCACGCCGGTTATGGCAACGATCATCTTTTTGCCGACGGAGGAACGATAGAACCCGCTGATTACTCCAAGGTGTTCGGTCCGGACGGTTGCCGCGGCGGCTGATCTCGGCTCCATCACTTGCTGCCGGGTTTGACGGCCGGGATCTGCGCCAGATCCGGCGGCAGGCGGTCGGCGGGAAATGTCTCAATCTCCATCGCGATCAAGCTAATGAATGGACAGCCGAAATCGGGTTTTGCTTTGCCACTTCGATCGACAATCACACCGACAGCTGTGACCGATGCACCGTGCGCGCGCACAATATCGATTGTTTCGGAGACGCGACCGCCACGAGTTACGACATCTTCGACGACAATGATTTTCTCGCAGCTGTCGATTTTGAATCCGCGGCGCAGCGCGAGTTTGCCGTTTTCTTTTTCGACAAAGATGTGACGTTTGCCTAACGCTCTGGCGACCTCTTGGCCGACGATGATTCCGCCGAGCGCGGGAGAGATTACAGCATCACAATCAAACCGCTGCAACTTGCCAGCCAACATGCGGCAAACCCGCTCGGCGATGTCGGTATATTGGAGCAGCAGGGCACATTGAAAGTACTGCCGGCTGTGCAACCCGGAGCGCAAAATAAAATGGCCCTCGAGCAGTGCGCCGGTTTTGCGGAACAGCGTGAGCAAGTCCTCGCTCATCTGGGGAGCGCACGCACCCTCGCGTGCGGGCGAAGGCAGCCCAGTCTTCGGGAAGATTTCCCGAGCGTTTCACCGAGGACGGCGAAACATGCGCTCGCGGTGCATACGTCGCCGAAAACCGCGAATCGCGCATGAACATATTGCGCCAGTCGCATGTCACACCTTAGCCGCAAGTATCGGCAACGGTTTCCTCGTCGCCGCCGGCGACAGCAATCGTTTCGATCTCAATGCGGGCACGTTTCGGGAGAGCGGCCACCTGCACGGTCGAGCGCGCGGGCGGCGCTTGCTTGAAGTATGTCGCGTAAACTTGGTTCACGGTTTCAAAGTCCGAGAGGTCTGCTAGGAAAATTGTGGTTTTCACGACGTCTTCGAGCGAAAGCCCTTCGGCGCTGAG
>DASQXY010000177.1:0-14644 GCA_035639455.1 Chthoniobacterales bacterium
AGCTTGTTCGTCGAGCGCCGGGTCGCCCGACGAGTTCATCATGAAGCAATACTGAATCTCACCCCGCCTGTTTACAGCCACACGAAATTGCAAAGCGCGCGGGGGTTCACGCGTTGAGGCGGTGAACTTGCTCTCCGGACACGCCGGCACACCGAATTCCAACAGTTCCTTCGAGAAAGAGAGGGCAGTAGAAAATTCGCCACGCGCCGGCGGAGGTTTCGGATGAACGACGGGAACTGGACCGGGTGGCTGCGCACTCGGTGTGTGTGACTCCATGCTCAACGGTGGTAGCTGTTGAATTGCGGGCTCGTTCGCCAAGTATGAAGGGACGTGCTCCACGTTTGGCAGCGTGCGTAGACGTGAGTCCAGCGGGCGTTGCGTGACAAAAGCAAGTGCAGGATTTTCCGCCTCGATCCAGTGCAGCACATTGCGGCCCTCTTTCGAACTTGGCGAAATCAGGCTGACGCGCGCCGGCGGCGGCAAGATCGCAACCGTCGGCGGATAGACGATCTGAAAGAGGTAAAAGCAAAATGCGTGTCCCAAGCATGACGCAGTGATGAAGCCTAGCATTAGTAGCCGAGGCCGGCGCGGTGGTACCCAATTGAAGACCAGTCGCGGGACTTCGTCGGCAGCGGAAGCGTTCACGGCGGCGGAGATGTCGCAAGGGCGACAGAAGCAATGCCGTGCTCCAGCGCGACATTCGCCACTTCAGCGACCGTTTCGTACGACGTTAGCCGGTCGGCACGGATGACGAGCGATGCGCCGTCACGTTTCGCGGTATCGAGCAACGGTCCAAGTTGCTCAAGGCTTACTTTTTGATCACGAAAGTAAATTGCCGCTCCCGCACCTCCGGTAATGCTGACGATTTGCTGGTTTGGCTGCGGCCCGAGCGTAAATCGCGAAAACGGCAGGGACACGGCAATGCCAGGTTGCAAAAGGAAATTCGAACCGAGGAGAACAAACAGGACAATGATGAAAAGGACGTCCAGCAGCGGAAACACAAGCAACCAGGTGAAATTATATTCTTTTGTGCGGGTGAGTTTCATTGCCGCGTCATAATTCTCGACCTAACGAATTGTTGTCGACAGCGAATCCTGCGGCGCCGGACCGATCTCAACGCTCCCGCCGCACCTCGGCTTCGCCTTCCTGCTCTGGCTGCTCAAAGCTGATGATTCCACCAAGCGGTCGTGTTTCGGTAAGCAGATGGACCATCTCAATGCCGGCACGCTCGATTTCGTGCATCATCGCGTTCACGCGCGAGGAGAGATAGCTGTATGCCACAAAAGTAGGCGTGGCGACAACCAGACCCGCTGCCGTGGTTAGCAAACTCTTGTAGATCCCACCCGAAAGTTCGGTCACGGTGGCGTACCCGCCGTGCGACGAAATTGTGCCGAATGCGTCGATTATTCCCGTGACCGTACCGAGCAATCCGAGCAATGGCGCGAGGAACGCGAGCGTAGCGAGCACGCCGAGGTAACGCTCAAGCTTCGGCACTTCTAATTGCCCCGCTTCCTGTACGATCTCCCGCAACTCTGATCGCGGCGCATCATGCCGAATAATCGCGGCATGAATCACCCGCGCAATTGGCCCTGGCGTACCGGCCGATTCGTGCAGTGCCTCGGCGAAATTGCGGCGTTGGATCAAATTCGCGAGTCCCTTCAAAAACTCGCCGACGTCGATGCTTGCGCGATGAAAGTAAAGCAGCCGCTCGGCGAATACAGCGATTGAGATGATGCTGCAGACCAGAATCGGCCACATCAGCAGTCCGCCTTTCTGGATGTAATCAATCATCGGCTTCGTTCATGTAGACTCTTTCGCCGGACGTGGCAAGAAGCTCAAGTTCACCATTCGGTCTTTTGATGGGCTTTACCTGACCTCGGCGCCGGCGGCGGTGGCGCGAGCGGGGCGACGCGACTGATCAGTTTGCCATCGGGATCGAAAACCGAGTAGCCGGTCGGTTTGCCGGTCGGATCGTAGTTGTAAACAATTCTGTGCAGCACGGTGTCGGTTTCGCTGAATTGCGTTTCTTCCTCGAGTTTTCCCGCGCTGTCGTACTTGTACCGGCTTTTGAACCGCAATTTTCCGTCGGGTGCGAAGACCAGCGCACTGGCGAAGCGGCCGGCATCATCCAGTCGGTAATGAATTCGTTCGCGCAATTTCCCAGCAGCATCTGTGGATGTCGCGGTCGCGGTATGGTTTGCGTCATTGAATTTGTAAACTGTGTGCGAGCCATCCTGATTGACTGACATCGTCACGCGAACGGGCGCATTGCTGTCTTCGCTATTCTGGCCGAGAACAATTGCGCGCGTGGCGAGAAGTGCGGCGCATATCAATCTGTGCCACGGCGCATTCCTCCGGTGACGGAGCAAGCTTACGAGCGGCGGCATGGGCGAGAGGAAGAAGATTCTAAGCCGAGGGAAGGCAGCTGCAAACGAGGGCATTAATTTTTGTTGACGCCTGGCACGCCGGGTGGTTAAAAGTGGGGGAAAGTGGGTCAGGATGGGTCCTAACTCCATTCGCACATGCCGTCGCCTTCTCCAACTCAACCCCTTTACGCCGGTGAATTTCGTCACTTCATCGACGAAAAAAATCGCGTCACGATTCCGGCGCGCTGGCGCCGTCGCGAAGGTGAAGAGTTCATCCTGCTCCCCGAAGCGAATCATCAATTCCTGCTCGTTATGTCACCGGACGAATTCGCAACGATGAGCTCGGCTGCGGAAAATGCACCGACCGTTTCCGCGCGCGACCGCCGCATTTTCCTACGGCAATTGCATTCGCGTGCGCAACATGCGGCGGCGGACCGACAGGGCCGCCTCGTTTTGCCGGAAGAGCTTTGCAAAAAAACCGGGCTCAAAGGTGAGGTCTCTCTGGTAGGTGGGCGCGGGCGATTTGAGATTTGGAATTTGCAGCGCTGGAAACGAGCACACGAGGAGGAAACGCCCACTTACCGGCATGTTGCCGGTGTGATCGGTCTCTAATCAACGTCCCAACTAGAACGAAAGTAAATATGAATGCATTGCTCTTCGAACGGCCAATCTGGTTTGCGACCGGTCCGCTTGTGCTGGAAGAGGAGGCACCTGAGATGGAGGAGTTCACCTATCACCGCCCGGTACTCGCACGCGAAGCTGTTGAGTTGCTCGCGCCGAAACCTGGCTCACTTGTCATCGATGCCACCTGCGGTGGCGGCGGGCACACGGAAGTAATTCTTGCTGCCGGTGCAGATGTGCTCGCAATCGACCAAGATCCTGATGCGATTGAGTACGCCCGGAAAGAACTCGCGCACTTCGGCGGGCGAGTTACGCTGCGCCAGGCCAACTTCCGCCACGCGAATAAAGTCCTCGACGAGCTCGGAATCGCGAAGGTGGGCGGCGCACTGATCGATCTTGGCGTCTCATCGCGCCAGCTCGAAAACGCTGAGCGTGGCTTCAGCGTGATGCGAAACGGTCCCCTAGACATGCGCATGGATCCGTGCACACAGCTGACCGCCGCGAACATCGTGAATAACTACAGCGAAGAAGAGCTCACCCAATTGTTTCGCGAGCTCGGAGAAGAACCGGCCGCGCGCCGCATCGCCAGCATCATTGTCAAAGAACGAAAAACCCTTCCCTTTCGCCAAACCCTTCAGCTCGCGCGCGCGATCGAAAAAGTCGTGGGCCGTCATGGGCGCCGCCATCCCGCGACACAGGTGTTTCAAGCCTTGCGTATGCAGGTGAACGACGAGCTCGGCGCGCTCGCCGAGGGTCTGCGTGTCATAACGGAGAGGCTCGAGGTAGGTGCGCGCATCGCGGTGATCGCATTCCATTCATTGGAGGATCGGATGGCCAAAAACTTCTTCCGCGATCGTAGCCGCGAATGGCTTGACCGCCCGGACTGGCCGGAGCCGCGGCGCAATCCCGAGTGCGATCTGAGAATAGTTACGCCCAAGCCCATTGAGCCCGGCGAAGAAGAGCACCGTGCCAATCCGCGCTCCCGCAGCGCAAAATTGCGTGTTGCTGAAAGAATTGCATGAACCGCTCGCGCCGGAATTGGAATACGGTAGACGCCGCATCATTGGCGCGTTGGATTGTCCTCACGGCTTTTCTAGCCCTGACCGGCCTCAGTTACGTTTATCTGACGTTGCAGCTTTACCATCTCGGTCAGCGCAAGAAGGCACTCGAAAACGAGCTCGCCAGTTTGCGCAGCCAGAGCGATGTCGTCAGCGCTCAGATCGCGGCATTGACCTCGCGCGCAGCGCTGCAAAGACGGTTGAAGGAAGGGTATTTGAAAATGGTGCCGATTACCGAGCGCAACATTGTGCGACTGAAGATCTCGCCGCGTTCTGCCGATCAAGAGGATGTCCAGCCGGTCGCGAACCAAACCGTCCGCCAATGATGAAATGGAATAGTCGCGTTCGCTGCGCGCTGATCGGCCTCGCGTTCACCGTATTGTTCAGCGGTTTTTCATTCCGGCTGGTTTATCTGCAAATCGTGAAACACGAGGAGTACGCCGGTCTCGCCGCTGAGAAGCACGGCGAAAAGCAGATCATCCCCGCCGAGCGTGGCGAGATTTTCGATGCTAATAACGAGGTGCTCGCGCACAACGTGCCGGTGGAAACTGTGGTCGCGGACGGCACGCACCTGAACGATCGCAACGCCATCGTCGATCTTGTCAGCTCCGGATTGAAACTGCCACGGCAGGAACTGGCTGAAAAACTCGGTGGCGATCGGCGTTACGTCGTGATCAAGCGTGATGTTTCAAGAGCGGTGGCGGAGTCACTAGCCGACCAACTGCGTGCACGCAACCTCCGTGGCATCTATTTCGAAGACGACGCCACGCGCATTTACCCGAATGGATCGATGCTTTGCCACGTCATCGGTTTTACTGATTTTGAACATCGCGGCATTCAAGGCGTGGAAGCTTCGATGGAGGAATACTTACGTGGGCAGGACGGTTACCGCGTCATCGAGCACAACCGGCAGGGACAGGAGATTGTCCTATATCGCGGGCAAGAACGTGCCCCGCGCAACGGCTACGACGTTCACCTAACGATCGATCTTCATCTCCAAGATATTGTCGAAAACGAGATCGACGCTGCAGTCCGTGAGTACCACCCGGCCAAGGCCACGATCATCCTGATGCGTCCGCAAACTGGCGAGATTCTCGCCATAGCCAATCGCCCGAACTTCGATCTCAACCAACGCTCGCATTCCGCGCCGGAGCAGATGAAGAACCGCGCGATTACCGACCTGATGGAGCCCGGCTCCACCTTCAAGATCGTCGCTGCGGCTGCAGCGCTGAACGAGCACAAAGTGAATCCCGACACCGAGATTTTCTGCGAGCACGGCCTCTGGAACTTCGGCGGCTTCGCATTGCACGATCATCGTGCCTTCGGCGATTTGGCCGTGACCGACATTCTCATCAAATCCAGCAACATCGGTGCGGCCAAGCTGGCCCTGAGCGTCGGCGACGAGAAGTTCTACGAGTACGTCCGCCGCTTTGGTTTTGGTGAACGCACCGGTATCGAGCTGCCCGCGGAGATCAGCGGGCTGATTCGGCCGCCGCATTCGTGGAGCAAGATTTCGATCACGCGTATTCCCATGGGACACGAGATCGGCGTCACGCCGCTACAGATGACTGTCGCGATGGCGACGATTGCCAATGGCGGCAAGCTCGTCGCTCCGCGCATTGTGAAGTCGATCACCACGTCGGATGGGAAAACGATCAGCTCGTTTTCGCCAACCGTGGTGCGCCAGGTAATTTCCCCCCAGACGGCCAGACAGATAGGTGATGCCCTGCGCGGTGTCGTGAGCGATCGCGGCACCGCCGCAGCGGCCGCTATTCCTGGATTCACGATAGCGGGAAAAACCGGTACAGCACAGAAAGTTGATCCGAAGGGCGGCTATGAGAGTGGTAAATACGTGGTATCCTTTAGCGGCTACCTTCCGGCTGAGCATCCGGAGTTTGTCGGTTTTGTAGTCTTGGACGACGCGCACACGAGCAGGCCGGAGTTAAACTACGGCGGACTTGTCGCTGGCCCGATTTTTGCGCGACTCGGTGAAAAAGCAGCGCGCTATCTCGATCTGCAGCCGAAGGAGGAAATTCGCAGAGCGATTCCAGTGGAGACGGTCGCCAGCAGCAAGCCGGTGTCGCGTTGAGCCCAAATGCTCTGGCGAGCTGAGCGCCTGGCGCGAGCATGTTGAAGCCGTATGCAACTGGAGAAGCTTCTCCGCACCCTCGTCGTCCGCGAGATCATCGGCCCACTTGATCGCGAAGTGCAAAGCGTCGCGTATGACTCGCGGCGAGTGCAAGCCAATTCCATGTTCGTTGCCCTGCGCGGCGAGAAAACGGATGGTCACCAGTTCATCGGCCAAGCCCTCGAGCGAGGCGCGTCGGTCATCGTCGCGGAGCGCGCAGAAAAATGTCCGCGCGCGACCTGCGTGGCTGTTGAGAACACGCGCGTCGCGCTCGCTGACATCGCGGTCGCGTTCTATCGCGCACCGGCCGAGCGACTGAAAGTCGCGGGGGTCACCGGAACGAATGGCAAAACCACCACCACTTTTCTCCTCAAGCACATTTGCGAACAAGCGGGACTGCGCTGCGGATTGATCGGCACCGTTCGCTATGAGATTGGCGAACGTATTTTGCCGGCAACGCGCACGACGCCCGAGGCGCTTGATTTGCAGGAATTGCTTGCCTTAAACGTGAACGCCGGTTGTCGGGCTGCCGTAATGGAGGTTTCGTCGCACGCCCTGGCGCAGGAACGCACCCGCGGCATTGAGTGGGACGTTGCCGTGTTTACCAATCTCTCGCAAGACCATCTCGATTTTCATGGCACGATGGAAAATTACTTCCAAGCGAAAGCCCGGCTCTTCACAAAACTCTCGGCGCAGCAGAAAAAGGGCAAACCAATCGCCGTTATAAATCTCGATGACCGCTATGGCGAACAGTTGCTCGGCAGCATCAACAATACGGTGTCCGTTATTACTTACGGGAGCGGCATCCGTGCGCATTTTCGCGCCTCGAATTACCGGGCGGGATTTGCCGGCAGTTCGTACCAACTCGAAGCTCGCGGCCGCAGTTATCTCGTCCGCCTACCGTTGATTGGCCGGTTCAATGTCGCCAATTCAATGGCGGCGCTTGCCGCCGCAACTGCCCTCGGGGTCAATTTGCGTCAGGCGGTCCTCGAGTTGGCCAAATCTCCGCAAGTGCCGGGCAGGCTGGAATTAGTCCCGGCGAAACGAAAGTTCCAAGTATTTGTCGACTACGCACACACGCCCGACGCTCTTCTGAATGTTATCAAAACTCTCCGCGAGCTCGAACCCCGGCGCTTGATCGTGGTTTTCGGTTGCGGCGGAAATCGGGACCGACAAAAACGGCCGCTCATGGGGAAAGTGGTCGACCACAATGCTGATTACGCCATCATCACCTCGGACAATCCGCGCAAAGAGGAACCCGACGCCATAATTGCGGAAATCGAGAAAGGTTTTCGATCCAATCACTTCGAGAAAATCGTTGATCGCACGGAAGCGATTAATCGCGCTGTCGAGCTCGCCCAGGCACGTGACATTATCTTAATCGCCGGCAAAGGCCACGAAAGCTATCAGGAGTTCGCTGATCGGACGATTCCGTTCGATGATATTCAAGTCGCTCGCCGCGCGATTGAAAGTCATCCCGTAGAATTTCAATGAATCGATTATCGATCTTGCAAATTGCCGAACGTGGGTCGCGCTTCCCGAGAACGATGATAAAAGCAGGCGCGGCAGGTGTGAATTATTGGCATTGCGCCCGAAGGTGGCGATCCACCGGATGAACGCGAGCTCTCTCCATGAGATCGCTCAGCTCGCTGGCGGTAAGCTCTCCGGTCCGGACCGCAACATTTTTATCGAGAAGATCAGTACCGACTCGCGCACTTTGAAGCCCGGCGAGTTGTTCGTCGCGTTGCGTGGCGAAAACTTTGACGGGCACAAGTTTGTGCAAGCGGCCGCAAACGCTGGCGCCGCAGGTGGAATTGTCGATGTTACGTGGCCCGGAGATACTCTGGGTCAGTTCCCGCTCATCCGCGTCCGAGATACGCTTGAGGCGTATCAACGCCTCGCCGCAAACTATCGCCGCTCGCTTGCGCTGCGCGTGATTGCAATTACGGGCAGCAACGGCAAAACGAGCACCAAGGATTTCACCGCCGCCGTACTCGCGCGAAAATTTCGGGTCACGAAAACCGAAGGCAATTTCAACAATCATGTCGGTCTTCCCCGTACCATCCTGAATGCAACGTCGCAGCATGAGATCGCGGTTTGGGAAATCGGCATGAATCATCCCGGCGAAGTCGCGGCGCTCGCCAAAATCGCGCGCCCTAATGCCGCAATCATTACGAACATCGGCGTTGCGCATATTGAGTTCATGGGATCGCGCGAAGCAATCGCCCGTGAAAAAGGCGCGCTCGCCGAAGCAGTGGGCCCGAGCGGTTTCGTGATCTTGAACGCGGATGATCCGTTCAGCAAAAGCATCGCTGAACGCACTCGTGCGCACGTGATTTTCGCCGGCACGACCGGCGGGGCGATTCGCGCGACCAACGCCACACAGAGCGCCGATGGCTCGGAGTTCACCATTTTGGAAGGCGCGC
Organism: Chthoniobacterales bacterium; assembly: GCA_035639455.1. GTDB lineage: Bacteria > Verrucomicrobiota > Verrucomicrobiia > Chthoniobacterales > UBA10450 > AV17. Next base: position 8,600 of record DASQXY010000177.1, read on the forward strand.
ACCGCTGCCGTGCGCAATTGCCGGTCCCTGGTCTGCACATGGTGCAAAACGCCCTGCTCGCCATCGCCGCTGGTCGGGTATTCGGACTTTCGCTCGAGGAGGGTGCCGCGGGTCTCGCTACCGCGCCGCTGACGAAAGCGCGTTTACAAATCAAAGAAATTCGCGGCGTGCAGTTCATCGATGACAGCTACAATGCCAATCCCGAATCGATGAAAGCGGCGTTGCGAACGCTCGTCGAGCTGGATGCCACTGGCAAACGCATCGCTGTGCTGGGTGAAATGCGCGAACTTGGCACCGAATCTGAGCGCGCGCACCGCGACATCGGCGAAGCCGCGGCTGAGCTGCGGGTGGATCAATTGATTGCTATTGGCGAAATCGGCGCCGCTATCGCTGACGCCGCGCACAATGCTGGTTTGCGCGATGTTGCTGCTGCACGATCGACCAGTGAAGCGGCGGAGATGCTCGCGGAGATTGCTGCACCGGGCGACCTCGTGCTGGTCAAAGGAAGTCGCGCCGCGCGTACCGAACTGGTGATTGAGGAATTTGGGAAATATCAGCCAGCCGGGGGCGCGTCGCGATGATGTATTACCTGCATCGCTTCAGCGGCTATTTCGGCGGCTTCAATGTATTCTTTTACGTTACATTTCGCGCGGTCGCGGCTGCGGTGACCGCGTTTTTGATTTCGGTCATCTTCGGCAACTACGTCATTCGCAAATTGACGGCGCTGAAGTTGGGCCAACCGATTCGCCTCGCGACGGAAGTCCATCGCCTCGCTGAATTGCATGGCGGCAAACAAGGCACGCCCACCATGGGCGGCCTGCTCATCATCGGCGCCGTTTTCATTGCCAGCGTGCTCTGGGCACGCCTAACCAATCGCTTCGTCTGGCTCGCGCTCTTTGCCATGCTCTATCTCGGCGCGCTTGGTTTCGTCGACGATTACCTGAAAGTGACAAAGAAAAAATCCGCCGGTGTGAGTGTCCGCTGGAAGTTGCTCTTCCAAGTCGTGCTCGGGGTCGTGATCACCACTGTTTTTCTGACTAGTCCCATGCTCGAAGTACAGGCGCGTTCGCTTTACATCCCGTTCGTGAAAGCGCCCGTCATCGATAATATGGGCTGGTTCGCGTTTCTGTTTTTTACGGCCGTCATCGTCGGCGCATCGAACGCCGTGAATCTGACGGACGGACTTGACGGTCTTGCGATCGGCTGCACGGTCACCGTCGCGCTCGCTTACGCGGTCCTCTCTTATGTGGCGGGAAATTTTCGCGTCGCTGAATATTTGCAGGTTCCGTTTTATCCGTTCACGGCTGAGCTGGCGGTTGTCTGTGCCGCTCTGACCGGCGCCGGTTTCGGGTTTCTGTGGTTTAATTGCCATCCGGCGAAAGTCTTCATGGGCGACACCGGTTCACTCGCGATCGGTGGATTGATTGGAGTCGTCGCGATTTGTTGCAAACAGGAATTGCTGCTCGTTGTCGTCGGCGGCGTGTTCGTGCTCGAAGCCGTGTCGGTAATTCTGCAGGTGATCAGCTTTAAAACGACTGGCCGCCGGATTTTACTCATGTCGCCGCTGCACCACCATTTCGAGCTCGCCGGCTGGAAGGAAAACACGGTCATCGTGCGTTTTTGGATCTTATCCGGGATATGCGCGCTCCTTGGGCTCGCGACCCTGAAGTTGAGGTAAAATTGCGCTACAAAGATCAACACGTCGCGGTGCTCGGGGCCGGTTTAAGCGGAACAGCCGCCGCGCTTCTCCTCAGATCGGAAGCCGCGGAAGTGACTGTGCTTGACAGCGCCGAAGAAAAAAATCTCCTCAAGTCGGCGCTCGACAATCTGCGTGCCCAAGGTGTTCGCGTGATCTGCAGACCAGCGGCGCACGACGAGCAAACAAAGTACGACTTCGCTGTCCTGAGCCCCGGAATCGATCCGTTGTCGCCACTGGCTCGCCATTTCGTTTGGCGCAAGATCGACGTGATCAGCGAACTCGAGCTGGGCTGGCGGTCATGCGCATGTCCGGTGATTGCGGTGACCGGGACGAACGGTAAGACGACAACGACCGAGCTGCTCGCGCAAATGCTGGAGGTATGTGGCCAGCGCACAATCGCGTGCGGCAATATTGGGAAACCGCTGTCGGAAGTCGCGCGGGAGAAGCAGCCGTTCGACGTGCTCACTGTCGAGGTGAGCTCGTTTCAACTGGAAACGATTAAAACTTTTCGCCCATCCGTCGCGGTTTGGCTTAATTTCGCACCCGATCATCTCGACCGCTACCGTTCAGTCGCCGAGTATCGCGCGGCCAAGCTACGCGTTTTCGAAAACCAAACAGCCGATGACGTGGCGGTTGTCAACGCGCTGGACAATTTGCCGGAGCTGCGCGCCCGAAAGGTCAGCTTCAGCGCCTATAGCGATCGTGCGGATTTCCGACTCGCGAAGGGTGCGATTCTTTACGACAACAAAGCGGTCCTGCAACTGTCGCGAATAAAACTGCGCGGCTCGCATAATATCGAGAACCTCATGGCGACGCTGGCCACCGGCATGGCGCGCGGGCTGTCGTTCGAGCAAATGGTCGAGCCGCTCTCGGCCTATGAGCCGCGACCGCACCGCTGCGAGTTCGTCCGACAAATCCGGGGCGTGGATTACATCAACGACTCGAAGGCGACGAATCTCCACGCCGTCGAGAAGGCGTTGCTCGCGCAAAGCAAACCGGTCGTGCTCATAGCCGGAGGAAAAGACAAAGGATTCGACTTTCAGCCGCTCCGGCCGCTCGTGAAACAAAAAGTCAAATCGACGGTATTGATCGGCGAAATGGCGGAACGTATCCAGCGTGATTGGGCCGGCGCGGTTCCGTCACAAATCGCGACTTCACTGGCCGACGCGGTGGAACGTGCGCGTGCTGTCGCGAACTCCGGGGACGCCATCCTGTTTTCTCCAGGCACGTCATCGTTCGACATGTTCAAAAGCTACGCTGATCGCGGCGATCAATTTCGCGCACTCGTCCATGCGTTGCCGCAAAGCTGATGAAACTCCTCCGTCTGAAACGACTCCGCGCCACGACAATTGGTCGTCCGCCGCGTGCCGCTGCGCAGGCGAATTACGACGACCTGTCCGAGCCGAACATGAAGCTCTCGCGCGCGTTGCTTGTGGTCCTGCTTTTGCACGTCGTTGCTGTGTCCGGCATCATCGCGTTCAATGCAATCAAGACGCGACAGACCGCGGCAATTCCTCCGGCGGTTTCGCAAAACACCACGCCAGTGGCACCACTACCGAGCGCGCCGGCATCCTCTTCCGTTGCGAGCAAAACTGATCACGCGAAAAAAACCGAAAGCTTCAAGTCAGCCATTGATTTGCACAAGATCTATGTCGTAGCCAAAGGCGATAACCCGGTCACGATCGCGAAGAAGTTCAAGGTCTCATACGACGATCTCATCACGCTTAACCACATCGACGACCCGCGGAAGCTGCGCGTAGGTCAAAAATTATTGATCCCGGCAAAGACAACTAAGGCCAAGAAAACAACCGAGTAGTCATCGATCTGCCATGCATCGGAAAAGCGCTTACATCCTGTTCATAGCCGTGCTTGCGATGCTGGTCATTGGCATCGTCATGCTTTTCAGCACGAGCGCGTTCGCGCGCGACAGCCACGGTGACATGTATTTCTTCATTAAGAGGCAGGCGATCTGGCTTGGCGTTGGGCTCACACTCTGCGCTGCTGCCGGTTTGATCGATTACCATTTCTGGCAACGCACTTGGTGGCTCTGGTTTGCTCTCGCCGCCGTGGCGCTCGCGCTATGCTTCCTGCCGCATATTGGAATGCGCATCAACGGCTCGCGTCGATGGATCGGGGTCGCGCAGTTCGGGTTGCAACCGTCGGAGATGGCAAAGATCGCGACGGTGTTTTTTCTATCCGCGTGGTTCTCGCGTTTTGAAAAGCAGAGCGGAACGATTCTGTATGGCTTCGTGTTGCCACTGGCAATTGTTGGCCTGCTCCTTGGGCTGATTCTTTTTGAGGTCGATCTCGGCACCACAATTCTGCTCGCAGCGACGACTTTCGTTGTAATGTTCGTTGCTGGAGCAAACGCGGTTCTACTCGGGTCCGTGTCGTTCGCCGGCCTTGGCGCTATTCTTTTCGCCGCCACGCAGATGGCCGGGCGAACGTCGCGCCTCGCTGCATTTCTCGATCCGCAGCGGTTCAAACAAGACGCGGGGCTGCAGCAAATGCAGGCTTTGATCGCCTGGGGCAGCGGTGGAATGGAAGGACTCGGCCTCGGCAATGGCCGTCAGAAGATGCTGTACCTGCCGTACGCGCACACCGATTTTATCTTCCCAATCATCGGTGAAGAGCTTGGTCTGCGCGTCAGCCTCGCGGTCATCTTCCTCTTCGTACTGATCATCATTTGCGGGATGATGATCGCGCTGCATGCCAAGGACCGCTTCGGCTTACTTCTCGGCTGCGGGATTGTTTCGCTCCTCATCTTACAGGCGGCGGTGAACATTGGTGTCACAACATCCCTCTTGCCGAACAAAGGATTGCCGCTGCCATTTATTAGTTATGGCGGGTCGAACCTGGTCGCCTGCCTGTTCGGTGTTGGTTTGCTGTTAAACATTTACCGGCAGGGCGTGCTCGACCCGAAGCAGATCCGTACCGCGCTGCAGGTCCGAGTGACCCCGCGGATATGACGCAAGATCGACAGGCTTGATGAAGGCAGTGATCGCGTGTGGTGGAACTGGGGGACACCTCTTCCCCGGCATTGCCGTTGCCGAGGTGCTGCGCCAACGAGGACATGAGGTGATGCTCTTCGTCTCGGAAAAGGAGATCGACAGCCTCGCGCTCTCGACCCGTTCCCAGTTTCGATTTGAGAAACTGCCGCTCGTCGGTCTCCCGTCACTCTATTCGCCAGCGATCTTCGGGTTCATTCGCCGGTTCACCGACAGCCTGGCCCGGTGTCGGGTGATCTATGGCAAGTTCGGACCGCACGCTGTGCTCGGGATGGGCGGGTTCACTTCCACCGCTCCCATTCTTGCCGGCCGGCTGCGCGGCGCCTCTACGTTCATCCACGAATCAAATGCTGTGCCCGGCAAGGCCAATCGGATGACCGCACGCTGGGTTCGCGCTGTCCTACTCGGCTTCAAAGAATGCGCCCCGTTTTTTGCTAAGGCGTGCACCGAAATCACCGGCACGCCGATCCGCGCTGAATTGCAACGCTTAGATCGACATGTTGCCCGGCAAAATCTCGGGCTGCGTGATAATTTGCCTACATTGCTTGTGATGGGTGGTAGTCAAGGCGCGAGCGGCATAAACCAGGCGCTGATCAAATCGTCAGCTTCACTGCGCGAGTCATCACTGCAGGTGATACATCTCTCCGGTGCGCGCGACGAGCGTCTAGTGGCGGACAATTACCGGCGCGAAAACATTCCCGCGTTCGTCGTGGCGTTCCATCAACGGATGGAAGAAGCGTACAGCGCCGCTGATCTCGCCGTCGCACGCGCAGGCGCGGCGAGTCTAGCCGAGTTGGCATCTTTCGGGCTGCCGACTATTCTCATTCCGTTTCCCTACGCGACGGACGATCACCAGACGCGCAACGCCGAGATCTTCGCCCGTGCCGGCGCCGCGATTCTACTGAAAGAATCGGAGATTCAAGGCGACATTCTCGCGCGCAAAATTAAAGAACTGATAAGCGATGCGACGAAGCTGCGGCGGATGTCGGAAATTTGTTTGCGACTTGCGCCGAAAGATGCGGCTGAGCGAGTAGTCGCAACGATTGAAAAATATACGAATGGCGCGCGTGTTTGACGGCGATCTAACAAACTGGCTCACGCGCGAGCACCATCGTGTGCATCTCGTCGGTGTTGCTGGCAGCGGGATGAGTGGACTCGCCGGGCTATTGCTCCAACTCGGCCACGACGTCCGCGGTTCCGACAAAGTGACGACGCTCGAGACAGAGCGATTGCAGCGGCTCGGGCTGCAATTTCGTCAACGGCAGCACGCACAGGAAGCACGCGATGCCGAACTCGTGATTTTTTCCTCTGCTATCAAGTTCGACAACCCCATTTTGA
>DASQXY010000178.1:0-8809 GCA_035639455.1 Chthoniobacterales bacterium
CGACGTGACCACCGCCGTCGCCAACGGCAACCTGTCCAAGAAGATCACCGTGGACGTGAAGGGGGAAATCCTCGAGCTGAAGAACACCATTAATACAATGGTGGATCAGCTCAGCTCCTTCGCCGCCGAGGTGACGCGCGTGGCACGCGAGGTCGGCACTGAAGGCAAGCTCGGCGGGCAAGCGGATGTGCGCGGCGTCGCCGGCACATGGAAGGATTTAACCGACAGCGTGAATTTCATGGCCGGTAATTTGACCGGCCAGGTGCGCAATATCGCCGAGGTCACAACCGCGGTCGCGAACGGTGATTTGTCGAAGAAAATCACGGTCGACGTCAAAGGCGAAATTCTCGAGCTGAAGAACACGATTAACACCATGGTCGATCAACTCAGCTCGTTCGCGGCTGAGGTGACGCGCGTCGCGCGCGAAGTCGGTACGGAGGGGCGGCTTGGCGGCCAGGCAGACGTGCATGGTGTCGCCGGCACTTGGAAGGACCTCACCGACAGCGTGAATTCGATGGCCGGCAACTTGACCGCGCAGGTGCGCAACATTGCTGAAGTTACGACCGCGGTCGCAAATGGCGATCTGTCCAAGAAAATCACCGTCGATGTGCGCGGCGAGATTTTGCAGCTCAAGGACACCATCAACACAATGGTGGACCAGCTGCGCTCGTTTGCTTCGGAGGTGACGCGCGTAGCGCGCGAAGTGGGCAGCGAAGGAAAACTGGGCGGCCAAGCCGAGGTAGAAGGTGTAGCCGGCACCTGGAAAGATTTAACGGACAGTGTCAATTCAATGGCCGGCAATCTTACCGGCCAGGTGCGCAACATCGCGGACGTGACGACGGCGGTCGCCCGTGGCGATCTGTCCAAGAAAATCACCGTCGATGTGAAAGGGGAAATTTTGGAGCTGAAGAACACCGTCAACACGATGGTGGACCAGCTCAATTCGTTCGCATCCGAAGTGACGCGCGTGGCGCGCGAAGTGGGCACGGAAGGAAAACTTGGCGGCCAAGCCATGGTGCAGGGAGTGGCCGGCACGTGGAAAGACCTGACGGACTCGGTCAACTTCATGGCCGGTAACCTGACGAACCAGGTGCGCGGAATTGCAAAGGTCGTCACGGCAGTAGCAAACGGCGACCTGAAGCAGAAGTTGCTCGTCGAAGCCAAAGGCGAGATCGCTGCGCTCGCCGACACCATCAACAGCATGACGCAGACGCTCGCTACCTTTGCCGACCAAGTGACAACAGTTGCGCGCGAGGTGGGCGTGGAAGGAAAACTTGGCGGCCAGGCGCACGTGCCGGGCGCGGCCGGAACCTGGCGCGATTTGACGGACAACGTGAACCAGCTCGCTGCCAACCTGACCACGCAGTTGCGTGCAATCGCCGATGTCGCTACCGCGGTGACCAAAGGCGACCTGACGCGATCCATTCAAGTCGCAGCGAAGGGCGAAGTCGCTTTTGTGAAAGACAACATCAACGAAATGATTCGTAATCTGAAGGACACGACGTTGCGCAACGAGGAGCAGAACTGGTTGAAGACTAACCTGGCGAAGTTCTCCCGCATGTTGCAGGGACAACGCGACGTCCTGGCGGTGGGCAAATTGATTTTGTCCGAGCTCGCGCCGGTCGTCTCCGCCCAGCAAGGCGTCTTCTACATTATGGACGGCTCCAACGAAGAGCCGGAGCTGAAGCTGCTGGCAAGTTACGCTCATCCCGGTGGCAATGGCGTGAAGGAGCGCTTCAAATTGGGCGAGAGCTTGATTGGTCAGGCGGCCGTAGAAAAGCGGCGCATTCTTCTCAACGAAGTGCCGAGCGATTACGTGAGGGTCAGTTCCGGATTGGGCGAGGCGCGACCGATGAACATCGTCGTCCTGCCGATCTTGTTCGAAGGCAAAGCGAAAGCGGTGATGGAACTTTCGTCGTTCGAACGCTTCAGCTCGACCCACCAGGCATTTCTCGATCAGTTGACTGAGAGTATCGGTATCGTGCTGAACACGATTGAGGCGAACACGCGCACGGAAGATCTGCTCAAACAGTCCCAGTCGCTCGCCAACGAACTGCAAAATCGACAGGAAGAACTGCAGAAAACCAACCTCGAGCTTCAGGAAAAGGCGCGCTCCAATTTGGCCAAGGACCAGTTCCTCGCCATGCTCAGCCATGAGCTGCGCACGCCGCTCACAGCCGTGCTCGCCTCCGCGCTGTCGATTGAGAACGAACCGGCGTTACCGGCGGACGTCCACGAATCGCTGGAGATGATTCGGCGCAATGTTGAGCTGGAAGCGCGGCTGATCGACGACCTGCTCGACCTGACGCGCATCAGCAAAGGCAAGGTGCAGCTCAACTTTGAGGTCGTGCATGCGCACTCGCTCCTGCAAAACGCGCTCGAAATTTGCCAGGCCGAAATCGATCGCAAACACCTCGCGTTGCGGCTCGATCTCGCTGCGCAGAGAGTGCATCTGCGTGCCGACCCCGCCCGGCTCCAGCAGATCTTCTGGAACCTGATCAACAACGCCGTCAAGTTCACGCCAGTGGATGGCGAGATACGCATCTCCACGAGCAACGATCTGAACCGCGAGTTGCGCGTCGAAATCGCGGACACCGGAATGGGAATCGAGTCGGACTCATTGCCGAAAATTTTCGATGCCTTCGAGCAGGGCAGCCGCACCCAACTCGGCGGCCTCGGTCTTGGGCTTGCCATCAGCAAGACACTCGTCGAAGCGCACAAAGGCAGAATCACCGCAGAAAGCGCCGGGCGTAACAAAGGCGCGAAGTTTACGCTCACTTTCCCGACATGTGAAAAACCTGACGCGCAAGACGTGGCCGCCACTGTGCTCTCGACCCCGGCTCAACGTCAGGCGATGCGCATCCTACTCGTCGAAGACAACGAAGATACAAACCGCTCCCTTACCAGATTGCTACGTCGACGTGGCTATCACGTGCAATCGGCGGTCAATCTGCGCATGGCGATGGAATTGAGCGCGAAGGAGGAATTCGATGTGCTAATTACCGATCTTGGTCTGCCGGATGGCAGCGGAATTGAGCTGATGGAGGCCATCCGATCGGGAGGACCGCTTCTTGGGATCGCGCTCACTGGCTTTGGAATGGAAGAGGACATCCGCAAAAGCCAGGATGCCGGTTTCAAGCATCACCTGGTTAAGCCAATCGACGTGAACAAACTCGATTCACTGATCCAGGAAAGCGCAGCCTCCCTGTGCCCGTCGAGTAACTGACGCACTCTTTACGGTCGATTCCGCGTCAGTTAGTGTGACGAAGACTTTGTGCGCACGCGACGCATTTTTCTCAAAAGCGGCATTCTCATCGGCGGCGCCGCACTTTTTCGCACCGGCGCTTCCTTGGCGGGCGAGAAGGAAGAGGAAGAAGTCTCGCCTTCAGAGGACCTCATGCGCGAGCATGGCGTCCTCAAGCGTGTCCTGCTGATTTACGACGAAGCGATTCGGCGGCTAACGGCGAACCAGGAATTTCCGACCGAAGCAGTTGCCGATTCGGCAAAAATCATTCGCGGCTTCATCGAGGATTATCACGAGAAGCTTGAGGAAAATTTTCTTTTCCCGCTCTTCGAAAAGGCGGGCAAGCTAACCGATCTTGTTAAGACGCTTCGCGATCAGCACGAAGCCGGCCGGAGAGTTACCGACCTAACTCTGAACCTGGCGAGACAAAGCGCGCTCAAGAATGCGGCGGAACGCACCCGCCTGAGCGACGCCCTTCGCCAGTTCGTCCGGATGTATAATCCGCATGAAGCACGCGAAGACACGGTACTCTTTCCAGCCTTTCGCAAAATCGTGAGCACAAATGAATACGCGGCGCTCGGCGAACATTTCGAGAAAAAGGAGCACGAGCTCTTTGGCGAAGACGGGTTCGAAAAGATGGTCGAGAAGGTGACGGACATCGAGAAACAGCTCGGAATCTACGATCTCGCGCAATTCACGCCAAGGACCTAGTCGCGCGCGCGTGAGATGCTGAGGATACTCGCACCACGCGCGCCAGCCGCCACCATGCTAGTGCGAGTGCTCGCTGGTGCGGTTCTCCTTCGCGAAGGCATCCAGAAATTCCTCGGTGTCGGACGCTTTGAGAAAATCGATATTCCAGCCGCGCACGTAACCGTGCCATTGGATGAAGCGCTGGAAATCTTTTGCGGTGCGATTTCCCTCATCGGTTTTTTAACACGGACAACTGTCATACCGATGATCGTTGATATGGTGGTCCCAATCGTCTCGACAAATATCCCAATCCTTTCAGAGCGCGGCTTTTGGATTTTCTCTCTGTCGAAAACGAGCGGTTACGGATTTTGGTTGATGCTGCACGAAGCACGGGTCGACTGGGCGATGTTGTGCGGCCCGCTTTTTCTCCCCATCGTCGGAGCTGGACCGTGGTCATTTGACGCCAAAGTTTCTTGGCGAGGCAGCACTGCTGGCTGAACGCGGCGGTTCGTCCGGTGGCGAAAGAGAACAGGACGCGGAGCGCAGCGCTCCGGTTCGTTCTCATAATCGGCGTCGCCAATTTCTTTGCCGATTTTACCTACGAGGGCGCTCGCGGCGTAATCGGACCGTTTTTGGGATCGTTAGGTGCGACCGGCGCGATCGTCGGCTTCGTTGCCGGATTGGGCGAATTGATCGGTTACGGTTTGCGTTCAGTCAGCGGGTACCTCGCTGATCGCACGCGCCGATACTGGCTGGTCACATTCATCGGTTATGCGATTAACATGCTAGCTGTGCCGGCGCTCGCGTTGGCTGGCAATTGGCTGGTCGGGGCTGGTTTGATCATCGCCGAACGCACTGGTCGCGCGATCAGAAAACCAGTTGTCGAAGCGATGCTTTCTCATTCTGGCAAACGCATCGGTGCGGGTTGGGCGTTCGGATTGAACGAAGCGCTCGACCAAGGCGGCGCGATGCTGGGCCCGGTCATCGTGGCTCTGGTTCTTTTTCGACAGAAGAGTTACCAAAACGCGTTCGGACTTCTGCTCATTTCCGCTCTGATCTGTCTGGGAATCATCGGCATCGCTCGAATGTTTCATTCGGATAAACAGGAATCGGGAGCGGCCGCGGATGTCCTGAAACCAAGTCACCAGTCCAAAGCCTATTGGATCTATCTGGCCGCAGGCGCGCTCATCGCTGCCGGTTTTGCCGATTTTTCACTGATCGGATTTCACTTTGCCAAAGCCTCCGTCGTGCCGGAAAGGGCGATTCCAGGCTACTATGCCGTGGCCATGGGCACGGGAGCGGTCGGCTCGTTGTTTTTCGGCCGGTTGCTCGACAGATTGGGCGCGGTTGTAATTATCTTTATTTTTCTGGGATCTGCGTTCTTCGCGCCCCTGGTGTTTTTTGGAGGTGCGATCGTGGCGTTTGTCGGAATGGCGCTCTGGGGACTAGGCATGGGAGCGCAGGATTCATTGCTCAAAGCCGTGCTTGCACCGGTTATTTCTGCGAAACAAAGCAGCGCGTTTGGGCTATTCGATACGGCGTATGGAATCGCTTGGTTTATCGGAAGCGCAGTCATGGGCTTGCTCTATGATGTGTCGAAACTTGGACTGGTAGTCTTTGCAGTCCTGCTGCAGCTGGCGGCGTTGCCGTTGTTCGTGCTGGCCAATCAGCGCGCGGCCAATCGCAGCTAGAGCTAATCACGCCCGCGGTTTGGAAAGCGCCGATAAGCACTCAGCACCGGACCTGTGGTTAGCGGCAGAGCCTCCCGAAATACCTTCGGGGTTGGTCACCAGCGCCCCATCGTGCTTCATTCCGTGGTTCAGCGGGCCTGTAGCTCAGCGGCAGAGCAGGGGACTCATAATCCCTTGGTCCCAGGTTCGAATCCTGGCGGGCCCAAATTCATTTTCGATTTTCCGTCTCCGATTTGCGATTGTCACTTATGTGCGAATGGGTCGCATCGCTCTGATCGCACTGGAGCTTTTGGTCCTTTCGGCGCTGGTTGTTTTCACCCGCTGCGCGAATCACCGAGAGGTTTTCTTCGGCGGTGCGATCTATTTCACCGACTCAGATTGCTACGCACGCATGACGCGGGTACGCATATGCGCGGAACACCCCGGTCGCGTCATCCGCCACCAGGACTTCGAGAATTTTCCGCTTGGGACGACGCCGCACACAACCGCGCCGCTCGATTACCTGATCCTTGGATTATCGATTTTCCTCAAACCGTTTACGGCACATGCGCTGGATCTCGGCGGCGCACTCATTTCGCCGATCCTCGCGCTGCTCGGCAGCTGGTTCCTCTGGTGGTGGTCGCGCCGAATGAAGTTCCGTTATCGCTGGATGATGCTGATCCTGTACGCGATCAGCCCGATCCTCGTGCACGGGACGGAGCTCGGACGGCCCGATCATCAATCATTATCGATCCTGCTAGTGACGATTGGAGTTTGCGCAGACTGGAGAGTGCACAGCGCACCTTCGCGAAACTGGAGCGTGCTGAGCGGTATCGCGTGGGGACTGGCAATCTGGGTGTCGCTCTATGAACCGTTGGTTCTGCTGCTGTTGGTGGTTGCGCTTGAGCTGTTGCAGCATCGGCAATCGCTATTTGGAGGAGAGCGCCGCGTCGGCTGGATGGTGTTTGCCGCGAGTCTCGCTCTTGCACTGGTGGTTGAGCAGCGCCTGCCATCACTGACGGTTTCTCGGAGCGAACAGATTTTTCTGAACTGGTCGCAAAGCATCGGCGAGCTTCGGCACGTTTCGCCAATCGATCCGGCTTGGTTTGCGTGGGTGGGTTACCTCATCGCGCTCGTGCCGCTTCTGATTTTGGCAGCAGTGAGGATGGGCAAGAGCATCGGCAAAAGCATGAGTGTGCCAGGTTTTGTCCTGGGCCTGCTTGTTACGACTTACCTGCTGACGATTTGGCAGGCGCGCTGGAGTTATTTCTTCGTCTTGGTTTTCGCGCTTGCGCTGCCGCGATTGCTCGCGCCGATTGAATCGCGGACGGCGGTTTGGCTGGCGTTCGCGCTCTCCCTGCTGCCGGTACTCCGCGAATGGGACGAACGGCTGTGGCCTAACGAAACGGAATACGGGCGTCGCGTTGAACGGCGCAATGAGCTCGCGCAACTGCGCGAACTGGCGACAGTAATTCAATCTCCGGGCGTGCGGCCGTTCTTGGCGCCGTGGTGGCTTTCACCGGCGATTGCGTACTGGTCGGGCCAGCCCGCCACAGCCGGCAGTTCCCATGAAAGCCTCCAGGGGATCGCCGACAGCGCGCGCTTTTATTTGACTGAGGACTGGCAAAGCGCACTCGAGATTATGCGAAAGCGCCGTGTTGCCTGGATCTTTGCTTACGATTCTGATCGCGTCGCGGAAAATTCGTCGACGATTTTGGGCCAACCGATACCGCGCGGTGGACAATCTCTCTGTTTCATTCTTGATCGCGCGCCGACGCGAGCGCCCGCGGGCTTGAATCTTGCTGCTCAGACTAATGCGGTCAAACTTTATCACGGCACTGAATTGCAGTGAAAATTTGTGCCGCGACGTGGGAATACGTTGACAGCTATCATCACCGTCACAATAGTAGCGCGTGTTAAAGAAGTTCATCCCGCAAAAGCCGATTGGCGATGGCTCGCTCAGTCCAGCGAATGACCAAAACCGATTTGCGCGCGGCGAAGAACTGAAAACGTCACCATCAACCGATTACCAGAAAACTATGGCAGAACATTCAGGCAAAGACATCCTTTCGAGCGATGTCGAAATCAAAGGCTCGATCAAATTCCAAAATGAGCTTCTCATCGACGGCAAGGTCGAAGGCGAGATCAATTCTGATGGTGTACTGACGATCGGCGAGAATGCCGACATCCGCGGCGAAATTAAAACGAAGTCCATCACTGTGTACGGCAGGGTCCAGGGCAATATCACGGTCGCGGAGCGCTGTGAGCTCAAAGCGAAATGCACCCTGCAGGGTGATTTGAAAGCCGCTCGCCTCGTTATCGAGGAGGGTGCCACGTTTATCGGCAAGTCCGAAGTGACCAGCGGAACGGCTGCGGTCAAACCGGTAGCAAGCCGGCCGGAGATTGTCCGGCACGAGGAGCCGGTCAAAGCTGCCTACGGCGCACGGGCTTAAGGGCTGACCTTGGCCTCCGTGGATCAGTGACCAAGCCGACGCCTGCTAAGGTCAATGTGGAGTGCCCACATTGTGGCTTTAAGCAGTTGGACTACGCCGCGGCCAAAAGCACGTTGTGTCGCCAGTGCGGCCGTTACTTCTCGCCCTCTGCACCCAAACCGGGTCTGAAGATCGGGATTAAAGACGATTCGCTGTCGGGCGGGGAACCGTCGGGATTACGTAAACTTGAAGGGCTTTGGAATAAGCCGCGCGTGCGAGTGGTCGCGTGCTTTGAATGCAAACGCAAACACGAGGTCAGTGATGCGGCCAGCTCCACGAATTGCCCAGGCTGCAGCGCGCATATCGACCTGCGTGATTACAAAATCACAACCAGCTTTAGCCGCTCGATTCGCACCCGCGGCGAACTTCATCTCACCTCAAAGGGTGATCTCAGCAGCACGAGCATCGTCTGTCGATCCGCATTAATCGAAGGCAAAATGCGCGGCAATCTTCAGTGTGAAGAATCGGCCACCATCAATTTTGTTGGGAAACTTCCCGGCCGAGTAATTGCGAATTACGTCAGTGTGGAGCGAAAAGCCGATGTGCAATGCTTCCGGCGCACCCGTGTTGGTAACATCGACATTAAAGGGCGGATGTCCGGGGAGATCGTAGCCAGCGGTGTCGTCAACATTCACAAGACCGGGGCGCTCGATGGCAACGTGACAGCGAAATCCATTAACGTCGAGAAAGGCGGCATTTTTTCCGGTCAACTA
>DASQXY010000179.1:0-3837 GCA_035639455.1 Chthoniobacterales bacterium
CCGCCACTTCATGGCCCCGCGCGCGCAGCTCGCGCGGCAACGCGTTCAGGACATCGACCAGCGCACCGGCTCGCCGGAGCGGTGGCGCTTCGGCGCTGATCATCACGATTCTCATGACGCGTCTCGGCCTAACGAATATTCACGTTTGATCCAGTCGAGCGCCTCTTGGCGCGTCTTCAGCGCGCCTTCCAACTGGCGCGTTTCCACAGCTTCCAGGATTTGCCCGAATTTCGGACCAGGCTTTAACCCGAGCGCAATCAAGTCGTCGCCGCGGACGAGCGGCGGCGGGATGATAGGTTCATTGGCGAATTCTTCGCGCTTGCGCTGCAGAAACTCGTAATTGTCTAGCATGCGGTGGCTGCTCTCGCAGTCGACTCGATGCAGCTCGAGTTCTTCCTCAAACGTAGGCCGTGCCATGAAGCGCTTCAGCTTCGCGACGCGCATTTTCGGCACGTCTTTGAAGACCATGTGTTGGCGCACCATTTCCACCGTTGCGTCGATCTCGGCACGCGAGAACCGCAACCGTTCCATGATTTGCTCGGTCATGCCGGCGCCAATCCGGTCATGCTCGTTGAAACGGATTCGACCGGCTCGATCGACCGTCGCGGTGACCGGCTTGGCAATATCGTGCAGCAAAACCGCGAACACGAGCGGGACCGAGACTTTCTCCGGCAGGAAGTTGAGCATCAGACGGGTGTGCTCGAACACATCGCCTTCCGGATGAAATTGCTCCGGTTGCGCGCAACCTTTCATCGCGACGACCTCCGGCAGAATCGCTCGCATCAGCCCGCTCTCATCGAGCAAGTCCCAGCCGCGAACTCGATTCGGCGAAAGAAAAATCCGCACCAATTCATCGCGGATACGTTCGGCACTAATCTCAGTGATAGACGGGGCATTCGCGACGACCGCATCCCACGTTCGAGTGTCGATCCTATGATCGAGTACGGTCGCGAACCGCACTGCGCGCAGCATCCGCAGGCGGTCTTCCTGAAATCGTTGCGCTGGGTCGCCAATCGCACGGATTACTTTCGCGTCCAGATCCGTGCGGCCGCCGACGAAATCGATCACCTTCTCCGCGACCGGATCGTAGAACATCCCGTTGATGGTGAAATCGCGCCGCTTAGCGTCTTGCTCAGGCGAGGAAAAATGCACCGCCGTCGGGCGGCGGCCATCCACGTAAGCGTCGTCGGAACGAAACGTCGCCACTTCAAATTGAAAGCTATTTTCGACGACCACGACGACACCAAAGTGCGCGCCGACGGCGTAGGTGCGTGAGAAAATCTTCTGCACGGTCTCCGGCGTCGCATCGGTGGCGATGTCGAAATCTTTCGGTGTTTCGCCGCGCACAATGTCGCGCACACAGCCACCGGCGAAGTAGGCGATGTGCCCACGTTCCCGCAGCTTACGCGCGATGTCGCGCGCCGGTCTTTCCATCGGACTCACGCGCTCAATTGTAACGGCGATCTGCGGCCGACGCACACTGCCGTTCAGGTTTATGGCGCGCTCTCGGACGCGGTTCTGGTTTGGCGAAAAGAATGAATGATGAAGCTCAGCACCGCGAGGGTAATGCATGAATCGGCGATATTAAATGCCGGCCACGGATGAGCGAAAGGCACGTGCAAGTCGAACAGGAGAAAATCGATCACGTGTCCGTAGAGCAGCCGGTCGGTCAGATTACCGAGCACGCCTGCGAGGAGCAGGCCTAGAGAGAGATCGCGCCAGAAATCGCGAGAACGCCGTCGCACCAGCAGAGCGACGACCAACAGGAGCGCCAGACACGACAGGGCGACAAAGAATTCGTTGTTATTTTTGAATGAGCCGAAAGCCGCGCCAGTATTGGTGATGTTGACCAGGCTAAAAAAGCCGGGAATCACAACACGCGGTTCGTCCGTTCCAACCGAGCCGCGGATCCAGAATTTGGTCACCTGATCGAGGGCGTAAAGCGGCAGTGACAGGTAGAAAATGAACTTCATGCCGGCGCGCTTTTCGTTAGGCCGGCAACGACCGTTGCGCAGCGGTCACACAACTCCGGATGCGCTTTGTTTGCGCCCACGCTTCGGCGATGACGCCAACAGCGAGCACATTTTTGGAAGGCTGTCCGTGTGACGGTCGCGCCGAGTTCGCGGTTTTGCTCAATCGTTAGCTCACTCAGAATAAAGAATTCTTCGAGTTCGCCCTTGTCGATCTCGCGGGTCACATCCGAATCTGATCTGAGCACAACCGCCGCTTCGAGCGAGTTGCCGATCAATTTCTGCTGCCGCGCTTGCTCCAGCGCCTGGCCGATGACACTGCGCAGCCGCAATAACTCCGCGACCTGCTCCGTAGCTTGCGTCCCCCGATGTCGCGCGGTTGGCAACTCTTCCAAATGAATCGAGGCGCCCGCGCCGGAGTGACGCCACGCTTCCTCGGCGGTAAACGCAAGGATCGGCGCGATCAATTTGCAAAGCGCGTCGAAGATCTCATGCATTGCGCTCTGCGTTGCCCGCCGCCGCGGCGAATCCGGCGCATCGCAGTACATTCGATCCTTCGTAATATCGACATACAGACTGCTCAGGTCGACGGCACAAAAGTCATTGATCGCGTGGTAGACCCTATGAAACTGGAAAGTCTCGTAAGCGGATCGACAATCGACAACCACTTGAGCCAACCGCTCTAGAATCCAGCGATCGATCGTTGTCGCCGCGGCGGTTGAGCGCGGCCCGGCGCCACCAACGCCCGCTACATGAAAATCGAACAGATTTCCTAACAAAATGCGCAGCGTGTTGCGAATCCGCCGGTAGCTGTCCCCGAGCCGGGTGAACATCTCCTCCGAGAACGGGACGTCGTCGGTGTAATCGATGCTGCTCGCCCAGAGCCGGACAAGATCAGCGCCGTGACGGCCGACGAAATGCCCGGCGTCCGTAGGCTTATCGTAAGTCCCGGACTTGGAAATTTTCTTGCCATCGAGATCGACTACGAAGCCGTGTGTGACACAGGCCTTGTAAGGCGCGCGACCCTTCAATGCGATGCTCGTCATGAGGGACGACTGGAACCAGCCGCGATGTTGGTCCGTAGCTTCCAGGTACATGTCGGCCGGATCGCGCAACTCAGGGTGAATTGCGCAGACCGCCTTATGCGAGACCCCGCTGTCGATCCAGACGTCAATCGTGTCATTGCGTTTGGTCGTGCCCTCTGGTAGGCCGAGTTGCTTCGCAAGATCGACATCATCGAGTTCGAACCAAATGTTCGAGCCGCGCTCGGCCACGAGATCAGCCAGCTTGCGGATGACCTTTGCGTCTAGAATCGCCTCGCCTGTTTTCGAGTAGAAGACCGGCAGCGGCACGCCCCAACTCCGTTGCCGCGAAATCACCCAGTCGGGCCGCGCTTCCACGGTGCCGGCGATGCGGTTCTCGCCCCAGCTGGGGATCCATTTCACTTCCTTGTGAATCGCTTGAAGCGCCTTGCCGCGCAGTTCGTCGATCCGAATGAAGAATTGTTCGACCGCGCGAAAGATGATCGGTGTCTTCGAGCGCCAGCAGTAGGGATAAGAATGGTGAAAGGTTTGTTGACCTAACAAATTGCCGCGTTCGCGCAGCAGATTGATGATGTCGATGTTTGCGTCGAAAACGTATTTGCCGGTGAGCTTCGGCAGGCCTGCTTCTTCCGTGAACCGGCCGTGATCATCGACCGGAGACAAGATCGGCAATCCATTGTTGTAGCCTAGCCAGTAATCGTCGGCTCCATGTCCCGGCGAGATGTGCACTGCGCCCGTGCCGCTATCCATCGTCACAAAATCTGCCATGAGCACGACGGCTTCACGATCGAGGAACGGATGGCGCGCCTTGATTCTATCGACCT
>DASQXY010000180.1:0-16586 GCA_035639455.1 Chthoniobacterales bacterium
GCGCTTGCTGTCGTGCTTGGCCTTTACATCAAGTTTTTCGAGAGCAAACAACCGAGCACGGAAGAAGCGAAACGTCAGGCCCAAAATGTCGTTAACTTCCAGCGCGATAAGATTGACGGTATCGTCATTCAAAACGGTGACGACAAGATCGACATCCGCAAACATGACAACAAGTGGCGCTTGGAAGCCCCGATCAAGGATCAGGCGGACAGTACCTCTATCGACAGTTTGCTCTTCGATCTCGAAAGCTGGCAGAAAGATGCAACCATTCCAGCCCGGCAAATTGAAGCCGACAAGAATAAGCTGAACGAGTTTGGCCTGAACAAACCGAAACTGCGGCTCAAGTTATTCGGGCAGGGCGCGCCGCCTGAAATCCTTTTCGGCAAAGACGCGGCGCTGGAAGGCAAAATGTATGTGCGGTTCGAGAACTCCAAGGAGACGTATCTCGCCACCCAGGCAGTTAAAAAAGACATCGATAAAAAACCGGATGAATTTCGCGATCGCAAGCTGACGGACCTGATCACGTCGCAAGTTGCTCGCGTCGTCCTGAAAACAGCAGCTGGTGAAATGGAATTGCAGAAGAGCGGTGATCATTGGGAGATCACGAAACCGCTGCGGGCGCGCGCCGATGATCAGAAGGTTGGCGATCTGATTGCGCAAGTGACGACGGCGAGGATTCAACAATTTGTCGCCGACGATCGCGGCGACCTTCGTGCCTACGGGTTGGCCGAGCCGCGCGGCTCGATCGCGTTGTACGGTCAAAATGACAAGCAAGGGCAAACCCTGCAGATCGGCAGCGTGCCAGAAAAGCAGTCCGACCAAGTGTATGTGCGGTTTTCATCGCGCGCTTTTGTTTACACCCTGCCCAAGAAGACGGAGGAGATTCTCAACACGAAGCCAAATGATGTTCGCGACCGGCACCTTGTTCGCATCGACCAGAACATTCTCGACCGAATCACGATTGATGCACCCGGCAAAAGCAAGACGGTGCTGGCACGCAAGGATCAGAACTGGACGATCGCCAGCCGGAACAGCACGCCCGCGAACGCGAGCGAAGTGCATCGTCTAATTGAAATGTTACAAAACGAGCAGGTGACGAAGTTCGTCGAAGATGTGGCGTCGAATCTGCCGAAGTACGGGCTCGACAAACCGCGGCTGCAATTAACCTTCAGCTCGTTCGCCTCACAGAACACGGCCGAAACCAAAGCCGGCGAGCGGCCGTTTGCGACGATCGCATTCGGTAAAATCGATGGCGATAACGTCTATGCGCGTGTGAGCGAGGAGCCATTCATTGTCGCAGTACGCCGCGGGCTGCTTGACCAAATCTTTATGGATCCAGCGCAGTGGCAGGAGCTCGCGATCTTCAAATACAAACCGGAACAGGTTCATCGGCTCACAGTCAACACTGACCATGAGCTTTCGCTTGTTCGCGGTGCGAACAATCAATGGACCTGGGCGAAAGGCAGCGGCGAGATCAACCAGGTTAACTTGCAGTCGTTGTTAAACACATTGTCAATCTTGCACTGCGTGCGCTGGGTTGGCTCGGCCTCGCCGCCGCATGCGTTCGAAAAGCCACAGATGACAACTACTTTTACGACCTCACTAGACGACAAGCAGTCGCACAAACTGATCGTCGGCGGCCCAGCCGGTGATGGCATGTGGTATGGGCGCGCGGAAGAACATGAAGGCACGTTCGTCATCAGTACGCCGGACTTAAACGCGCTCAAACTGCCGCTCGTCAGTGCGCCGTCGCCATCGCCCACGTCGGCGTCATCTGCGACCGCGACACCGAGCCCAACGCCATAATTCGCCTGTAATGCGATTGGCAGGACCAGTAACTGCCTCTGTTACAGTTTCTTCTCACCGGTGTAAATCGTGACGATGCCGCCGGTGAGCGGTTCGGCTGCGGCGCGAGTAAAGCCATTCGCCTCGATCAATCGCAGCATCGGTTTGCCGCTTGGGAATTGCTCAATTGACTCACCGAGATACCTATAGGCGCTCTTCTTGCGTGTAACGGTAGAGCCGATCAATGGCAACCAGCGATGGAGATAAAAACGATATACCGCCCGTAATATCGACAGTTGAGGCAGCGAAAACTCCAGGATGAGCAAATGCCCACTGTCGTTTAGCACACGCGACATCTCACGAATCGCGATGCTGTAGTTTTCCATGTTGCGCAGCCCGAACGCGATCGCTACGCAATCGAACGAACTGTCCGCAAAGGGCAGCCGCATTGCGTCGCCGAGTATCGTTTTGCGCAAGCCCTTCTCGCGGGCGATGGCAAGCATCTCCTCGGAAAAATCGATCCCGATTACGTCAGCGTTCGGCAGTTTTTTGGCAATCGCTAAGGCGAGATCGCCTGTACCAGTTGCAATATCGCCAACCTTGTTTGGTCGCCAGCGGGCGACAATCTGTGCCGCCCGCCTTCGCCAATAGAAATCGGCGCCGCAACTGAGCACGTGGTTTGCGAGATCATAACGCCGAGCTATGGACCCGAACATCTCTTGCACGCGCTCGGGCTGATTGGCTTCGCCTGAATGCTTTGGGTCCAAGCTGACCGCCATAACGCGTTGCGAATTACCGGGCAAGTTTGTTTTCGATGGGTCAAAGGTTTCGGCTTGTGCAGGTGCGGCATGATCGGCTGCCAGTCAGGTTGTTGGCCGCACCGTAAAGCTATAGGAAATCAGAGAAAAAGTTTGTTGCCTTCGTTCTCAAGTAGAGCTAGACACGCCGTATGGACTTAACTCTTAGACAGTTAGAAGAAGCTGTTTCCATTCGCCGACAAATCGACAATCTAGAAAGACGTTTGAACTCGCTTGTCGGCGGTGGTGCCGCTCCGCGTCCCACCACCGGTGGACGCGGCCGACGCAGAATGTCTGCTGCTACGCGGGCAAAGCTATCAGCTGCGGCACGAGCACGCTGGGCCAGGCAGCGAGCCGGCAAACAGGCCGGCCAAACACGTGCAGGAAGAAGGAGAAGGGGAGGCATTACGCCCGCCGGCCGCAGACGTCTTTCTCAGTTAATGAAAGCGCGTTGGGCGGCGCGGCGCAAAGCTTCAGGCACTGGCAAGTAAATCGGTTGTTAGTTGTTCTGTGAGTAAGAGTTAGCGGTCGCCTAACTCGCACGTGCCGTTTGCCGGCTGGCCGGCCGTTAGCGTCTTATATCGCAGGCGCGGCAATCGGCTCTTGGCCTTTAGTCTTGAGCGAGTCGTTGAGGGGAGGCAGTTCCTTCGCGACTAGCTCATCGAATTCTTTCACTACATCGGCGAGTTCGCGTTTCAACGCATCGATGTAAGCGATATCGTAACCACCGGGTCTGCCTTCATAGCTGAGCAGCGCGCCGTATAACTTGTCGGTGTGCTCACGAAGGCGTTCCTCTCCAGTAATAGCTCCGCCCTCGGTAGTCGCGACAATCTTTTTGCGTACAGTGTCGATCTTGCGATCAAGCTCGCTGAGACTCTGCTTGACTGGATCACCTTCCGTGAGGCTGCTTGCGCGCTTGGTTAGTTCTCCGCGTAAACCAACGATTCGATCCATTAACGCGCTCTCGTCGCCGAACAATGCGCGCACCGCCGTCGCTGCGTCAAACTGTGCTTTGCGATCGGCTTCGCTGAATTTCGCGCGCTGATCCAGCCCAATGGTTAACTTCGTTTCTGAAACTTTTCCCGCTTTCGTCAAACGCACTGTGTAGGTCCCGGGTAACATGCGGGGCCCGCGCGTGCCCGCGAAAGCGACTTGCGCAGCGGGAGGCACCCGGGGCGGCTTCTCGCGCATACTCCAGGTCACACGATTCAAGCCGGGCCGTCTGCTGGCCGGCAGCTCGTCGATGACACGTCCCGATGAATCCAGCACTTCGACCTTAAGCTTGCCGAAAAGGTGGCGGGACCGTTGATAATAAGTAATCGCAGCCGCATCGGGAGGATTATTGCCAATAAAAACCGCGTCCCCGTTCGCCCAGCCTCCGCTTCCTTCAATCCGTTGCTGGACCGGTCTTGCTGCAACGAAGGCAACTTCCTGGCCTAACAAATCGGGAGTCAATGCACGCAACGGCGTAATATCGTCTACAATCCAGATGCCTCGGCCATGCGTCGCCAGAACGAGGTCGTTATCGCGTGGCTGAATGGTGAGATCGCGCACGGCCACGGCCGGGAAATGATTGCCTTTGAATTGGGCCCAGCTTTTACCACGATCGATCGACACCCACAGACCAAACTCAGTTCCGAGGAACAGCAGGTCCGGCCGAACAAGGTCCTCCTTTATCACATGCGCGTAACCTCGCACGGTTTTGACATCCTGCGCGGTAACTAGGGGCGTCCACGTCTTTCCGTAATCTGTCGTGCAGAATAGATATGGCGCCATGTCGCCGAACGTATGGCGATCAAACGTGGCATAAGCAGTCGCTGCATCGAAATTGCTCGCTTGGACCCAACTGATCCAGGAGTTCTTCGGCAACCCGGGCACGTTGCCGACGACATTGTTCCAGGTTTTTCCACCATCACGGGTGAGCTGCAAATTGCCGTCATCGGTTCCAACCCAAATGAGCGACTTATCTTTCGGCGATTCGCTGATGGAATAGATCGTGGTATGCATCTCAGCCGAGGAATTATCAATCGTGACGCCGCCGGACTGCTCCTGTTTCTGCTTTTCCGGATCGTTTGTCGTTAGGTCCGGCGAGATTCGCTCCCAATTCTGGCCGTGATCGCGCGACCGAAACAGGAACTGCGCCCCGATGTAAACCGTGCTTTTGTCATTCGGCGAGAGCGCAATCGGTGAGTTCCAGTTAAACCGAAGCTTCTCTTTATAGTTAGGCGTGGGCTGGATGGTGCGCGCTTCGTGCGTGTAACGGTTGATGCGGCCCATCGTGCCGCCTTGATATTCGGCATAAACGTAGTCAGGATCGGACGGGTCTTGGAACATCCAAAAACCATCCCCGTTGTACATGTTTTCCCACCGCGAGTTGGTGATTCCGCCAGGATATTGCGAATCACCAACGAACGAGCTGTTGTCCTGCAATCCGCCATAGACGTGATACGGATCGTTATCGTCCACGCTCACATGGTAAAACTGCGACACCGGTAGGTTTTCGCCTTTCCACCATTTACTGCCGCCGTTGTAGGAATACCACATGCCGCCGTCATCCCCGGCGATGACCGTCTGTGGATTTACCGGGTCGATCCAGACATCATGCACGTCACCGTGCATTCCGCCAAAGCCGCCAACTACTGAAAAGCTTCTCCCAGCGTCTTCACTAATGATCATCGCGCCGTCGGTTTTAAACACCCGGTCCGCATTCTTTGGGTCGACAATCAGATTGGCGAAGTAAAACGGACGCCACACCATCCACTGGCTTTTGTCCCTCTTATCCCAGGTTATTCCCCCGTCGTCCGAAACAAACAGCGCGCTATCCGGTGATTCGACGAAGGCGTAAACGCGTTTCGGGTTGGACGGCGCGATCGCGACTACAAGCCGGCCGTAAGGCTTTTTCGGAAATCCCTTGTTCGCTTCCGGCGTAATTTCCGTCCAAGTCTCGCCACCATCCGCGGACCGAAACAACCCACTGGCCGAGGGTTGATCCGGACCGCTGCCGCCCGAGCGATATCCCCAGCCGGTCCGACGGAAATCCCACATACAGGCAAAAAGCACATCGGGATTGCTCGGATCGAGCGCTACCCACGAGCAGCCGGTCGAAAGATTGGCACCTTTGAGAATTTGCTTCCACGTCTTGCCGCCATCTGTCGTGCGATATAGCCCACGGTCAGGCGAATCACTCCACAGTGCTCCCGGCACTGCCGCATAAACCGCGTCGCTGCTTTTCGGACTAACAACGACGCGCGCGATGCGCTCCGACTTATCCAAGCCGACGTGTGTCCAGGTTTCACCACCATCAGTCGATTTGTAAATGCCATCACCGATTGAAGCACTGTTGCGTGTCCACGATTCGCCCGTCCCGATCCAGACATTCTTCGGGTTCTTCGGATCAAGCGCGATTGCGCCGATTGATTGCACTGGCTGCTCATCAAATACCGGCCGGTACCGCGTGCCGCCGTCATCGGATTTCCAAACGCCTCCACTCGCAGCACCCACGAAAACCGTGATTTTACCGGAGGGCTCCCGCGTTGCGGCGATCGCCGAGATCCGCCCGCTCATTGTCGCCGAGCCGATGTTGCGCGCTCCGAGACCGGAAATCGTCGCCGAAGTAAACGGAGTTTGGTCTGCCCTCACGAACGTCAAGACACATGAACTCAGAACAAACAAGATCGACAATCGCATAGCCCGGTAGGTCACTTCGCTGCCGGAAAGCGGAACACCGCATCATCAATCGCGACGTTCGGCTCCGCTTTTTCAATGATGATCTTTTGTTTGTCCGGGTCGACCTTGCGCCCGGAGTCAATTGCGAACGGAACAAAAACGCCGTTGACCTGCTCGTAGTCACCGAGCTCGGTTTCTTGTTCGACCTGCGCACCGTGTTGCACCCTCTGGGTCAAAACTCGGATCTCGAGAAAGTGGTCGGGATCGAGGTAGACAAAACTCACGTCCCCGTTTTTGCGGGTAACCTTCAGCTTGTGCGCAGCCGTTCCTTCTACGTCTTCGGTGCCCAGGTACTCGACCGTGCTGCCTTTTCCTTTCCAATCGACGAGCGGTCCGTCGATCTCTGCGTCTTCCATCAGCTCCTTCACGTCATCGGCCGACATCTTCTCCGGATCTTTGCGGCCTTGGAATGGTGATATCCGCCAGCCTTCTTTTCCATCGAAGGCGTTAACCGCCGTCATTCCTTGCAACGTCGCCTCCGTGCGGATTTTGTTAGGCCGCGCTTTTAACTCGACGTATCGCAGTTCCACCTGTCCCTGCCGGATCAGCGCCTTACCGGTTAAGCGCAGCGACTGCAGTGCGTGTAGTTTGTCGGCGCCGCCTTTAGCTTGGATATTTTTCGCCACCAGTTCATCGACTGTCGGCGCGCGTTGTTCCTGCGCGTATTGAGTGGAAAGGATCAGTGCGGCGGAGAGAGCGAGAACTGCATAATGCCGAGCCATAGCCAACGTGAGGGTGACAGATAGCGGGTGGTCGACGGGTTGTAAACCAATCAATTGCTCGCGAGAGGACTCGAACCTCCACGGGTTGCCCCATACGGTCCTGAGCCGTACGCGTCTGCCGGTTCCGCCACGCGAGCGACCGCAGCGGCTGGTAAAATGCGCAGCAACGCATGGGTCGCAACCGCAAAACCCGCGCCCAGAGCCTCACGAGGACGCCGAGTTAAGTTGCGCCACATTGATTCCTCAGCTCGAAGGCGTGCCGTAACTCCTTCTGATTGCTGTAAGCACAACCTTGCCGGAGCTTCCCCTTAGCTTTCCGCCCGGTGGCGCTGTAATTGGGCGGCCGATCCGACCGCGCTTGTTGCGCGTGCAGATTGCGCAGCAAGTATAGATCATCATCGGACGATAGACTTCATGAATTTTTTTACCGAGCTGAAGCGACGCAACGTTTACAAGATTGCAATCGCCTACGCGGTGCGTGAGAAAGACCCTGCCCTGCAAAATCTGCCGAAGGTGGCACAAACTGCCGGGTGTTCTCAGTTACGGTCGGCTGAAACTGCTGCCCTGGTGGGACCCGCTCCGCGGCGATCTGCGCTTCGACCAAATCGTTGCCTCCCTTGCACCGAAAGAGGCCGCTAAGTAGGCGCCGCCCGTGGATATCAGAAAATTTTTCATCGAGCTGAAGCGGCGAAAAGTTTACAGCGTCGCGGTCAGCTATGCCGTCTGCGGCTGGTTGCTCATTCAAATTGCCACCCAGACGTTTCCGTTTCTCGAGATGCCGAACTGGACGGTGCGCCTCGTGATTGCGCTCGTCGCGGTCGGTTTTCCCTTCGCGCTCGTCCTCGGCTGGATCTACGATTTCACTGCTCACGGCCTCAAGCGCACCGAAGATAAAATCGAACCGCTTTCGTCCGAGGCCACATCGCGGCCGGCCGGCGAAAAGACCGACAACCGCTCGGCTTTGCAGACGACCGAGCGTTCAATTGCCGTGTTGCCGTTTACTGATGTTAGTCCCGATGGCGAACGCGATTATCTCGGCGACGGGATTGCAGAGGAAATCCAAGCAGCCCTAGCGAAGATTGGCGGACTACGTGTTGCAGCGCGGCGCTCTTCGTTTTGGTTCAAGGGCAAAAAGGCCGACCTAAGCGAGGTCGCAGAGAAGTTAAACGTCGAGCACGTGCTCGAAGGCAGTGTGCGTCGCGAGGGCAACCGCGTCCGCATCACCGCAGAGCTGACCGACTGCTGTGACGGGTTCACCCTTTGGTCGGAAACATTCGAGCGCGAGTTTCAGGGAATCTTTGCACTCGAGGATGAAATCACCCGCGCGATCGTGGATGCGTTGAAATTGAAACTCGACATCTCTTCGCTACCGATGTCGCGGCTCGTCCACAGCACCCAGTCCTACGATCTTTACCTGCATGGTCTCTTTTATTCTGATAAAAGCACCGAGGAAGCGCTGCGGAAAAGCGTGGAATACTTCAAGCGCGCGCTCGAGCTCGATCCGCAATTCGGTCGCGCGTGGACTGGAATCGCCAAGGCATGGTTGTGGTTGGCTGATGCTTACGTGCCGCCGCGCGAGGCCTATCCGGCAGTGCGCGAAGCCGCGATTAACGCGCTCAAGATCGACAATGATGACGCCGAGGCGCACGTCTATCTCGGTGAGGCGATCCGCATTCTCGACTGGAATATGGACGCCGCCGCGCGCGAATTTTGCCGCGCTGTTGCGCTCGACCCGAACTCGACACCATCAAATTATTTTTCGGCGGCGTTTTGGGCGGCGCGCGGGGAACGGCAAGAGGCGCTAACGTATCTGCGGCGCACCGCCAGGATCGATCCAGCTTCGCTCTGGGTGAACAATTCCGCCTGCGAACTTTATCGTTACTTTGGTTTGTATGAGGAAGCGAACGCCGCAGGAGAACGCGCTTTGCAGCTGGACCCCGCGTTTATCTACGGCGAGCCGTTGCTGGCCGCGCTCTATCGCGAGATGGGACGGTTCGATGACGCCATCGCGCTTTACGAGAAGGCGCAAAATCTCAGCGGCAGGCCGGCTTTTGGTCTCGCCATCACCTATGCGCGCATGGAGCGGCATGGTGATGCGCGCCGCGTGCTCGAGGCTGCGACAGCGAATCGCCGCTACACGCCTGGGGATGCGATTGCGCACGTCCGCGTTGCGCTTGGAGAACGTGACGAAGCGATTCGAGAGCTCGAACGAGCGTGTGACGAGCACTCCTCATCACTGCATTTCGTCGGCATCGCGCCCGAGTTCGTCCCGTTGCGCGATGACCAGCGGTTCTCGTTAATCTTGCGAAAGATCGGACTCGAGCCGCAAAAGGTATTCGCGGCAGCTGCGGCTTAGATTGCCCCGACCAGCGCGAGGATCAGTACGATCAGCAAAATCAGTCCGATCCCACCACTGGGATAATAGCCCCAGCCGGTGCTGTATGGCCACGTGGGCAGTGCCCCGATCAACAGCAACACGAGAATGATGAGCAAGATTGTGCGCATCCCGTGAGGCTACTCCGGTGCTGGTCGTAATGGCAATGTTTTAGTTTGCAAGGTTCAGCGACCCTCCGAAAATCATCGGGGCAATTTTTCTGCCCAGCGACTCGGCAGATGGCAAACACGATTTTGATCGGCGCGCAGTGGGGCGATGAAGGCAAGGGGAAGATCATCGATGTGCTCACCGCCAGGGCTGACATCGTCGTGCGCAGCCAGGGCGGCAACAACGCCGGCCATACGGTCATCCATCGTGGCACGAAATACGTTCTCCACCTGATCCCGTCCGGTATCCTGCGGCGCGGCAAAGTCTGCGTAATTGGCAACGGCGTCGTCATCGATCCGATCGCGCTCGTAGCCGAAATGGACGGGTTGCGCAAGCTCGGCATCAAGATCGACGACAATCTGCTCATCAGCGATTGCGCGCACCTCGTGCTACCTTATCACCGCCTGCTCGATGAACAGCGCGAGCTGCGGCAGGGCCGCGGTAAAATCGGCACGACCAAGCGCGGAATCGGTCCGGCTTACGGCGACAAAGCTGCTCGCACCGGCCTGCGCGTTTCCGATCTGATGCAGCCGATTCTATTCTCGAAAAAACTGCAGGCCAAAGTTGCCGAGAACAACAGCATCCTCCAAGCGCTCGGCTCGCAGCCGATCAGTTTTCGCGAAGTGAACGAGAGCTATCTCGCGGCTGCGGAAAAACTGCGGCCCTTCGTCGCGAACACGGTCGTTTATCTGCATCGCGCTCTGGAACGGAATAAAGAGATCCTGTTCGAAGGCGCGCAGGGGACATTTCTCGACATCGACCACGGCACATATCCATACGTTACGTCTTCGAACACGACGGCCGGCGGCGCGTGTACTGGGACCGGTGTGCCACCGCACCGAATGGATCGAGTGCTCGGCGTGATGAAAGCTTATACGACGCGGGTGGGCGAGGGACCGCTGCCGACGGAAGATCGACAATTTGCCGAGATGCTTCATAAACTGGGTCGCGAATTCGGCGCGACCACCGGACGTGCCCGGCGCTGTGGCTGGTTCGACGCCGTCGCGACGCGTTATGCGCGCATGATCAACGGTATCGACGAGCTGGCCATCACGAATTTGGATGGCCTCGACACTGTCGATCCGATCCGGGTCTGCGTTGGCTATCGCATGAATGAGAAATGCCTCGATGTGCCGCCGTGCGACGCGGCGCAGCTAAACAATTGCGAGCCGATTTACAAAGAGATGCGTGGCTGGAACCAGTCGACGCATGGCGCGCGGAAGTTCTCGCAGCTTCCACATGCGGCGAAAGATTACGTCCGTTACATTTCCAGGCTGACCGGCGCGCGTCTATCGATCGTGAGCGTTGGACCGGGCCGCGGCCAAACCATTCAGCTGTAGTAATGGCCGCGAGCAACAAGGCGCTTCCGAAACACATCGCCATCATCATGGACGGCAACGGTCGCTGGGCGAAAGCGCGTGGCCTGCCGCGGATCAAAGGACATGAGCAGGGTGCGGCAGCGGCACGCGAATGCGTCGAAGGCTGCGCCGAGTTGAAAGTGGAATACCTTACCCTTTATGCCTTTTCCGCCGAGAATTGGCAGCGGCCGAAAAACGAAGTGGTGGCGTTGATGCGGCTACTCGAAAAATTCCTGAAAGAAAAGACGCCCGAGTTGTTGGACAAAAATGTGCGACTGCAAGCAATCGGCCGCCTCACTGATCTCCCGCAAAGTTGTCAGGAACAGCTGCACAAAACGATCGAGCAGACGGCCGGCAACAACGGGCTGACGTTGATTCTTGCGCTAAGTTACGGCGGCCGGCTCGAAATTATCGACGGAATTAAAAGCCTACTCCGTGCGATCGAACTCGGTCATATCGATCGAGCTATGATCGACGTCGACATGTTCAGTAAACATCTTTACACGCGCTACTATCCAGACCCCGATTTGCTCATCCGCACGTCCGGCGAAATGCGGTTGTCGAATTTTTTGCTCTGGCAACTGTCCTACACGGAAATTTACGTGACGCCAAGGCTTTGGCCCGACTTCACGAAGAAGGATCTCTTCGCCGCGGTCGAAGAATATGGGCGGCGCCAGCGTCGCTACGGCGCGGTGCAATGACTCCGGAACACAGACCTACATTTCCATGTTCCGGGTGTGCGACAGCTAGAGAAATTCTTCTGCGATGGAATCGGCGAGCGATTTCCCGGCTGGCGTAAGCACAAGGTTTCCATTCCGCCGCTGCAGCAAGCCAAGCGTGATAAATTCCTCCGCTTGTGATTGTCGACCTTCGACGAGATCAGCGGAGATGCCCTCGCGTGTCCGCAGCCCAAGGGCGATACTTTCGCTTCGCTTCATCTCGGGCGTGAGTTGCTCGATCGCTTCGACGGCTGATGCGCCGCGCAAAACGCGCGCAGAATACTCACTATAGTTGGGCACGTTTTGCCAGCGACGCAGGCCAGCGGTCGAAAACGCACTCGGCCCGATGCCGACGTAATCTTCGCCGGACCAATAAGCGCGATTGTGCACCGATTGAAATTCCGGCCGCGCGTAGTTGGAAATTTCGTAGTGCTGGTACCCGGCAGCTTCTAACATCGACATGGTTAACTCGAAAAACTCGGCATCACTGTCCGAATCCTGCCGAAACTCGCCGCGCGCGTGCCGCAGAAAAAAGTCGGTGTCCTCTTCGTAGGTCAGGCAATAGGCAGAGATGTGTTCCGGCCCGAGAGCGATTGTTTTGTCCAGCGTTTTGTGCCATTGCCGGATGGTCTGACGAGGCAAACCGAACATCAGGTCGATGTTGATGTTGGCGAACCCTGCATCGCGCACGATAGCAAATGATTGTTCCGCCTGCGCTGCGCTGTGCTGGCGGCCCAGGAGGGCGAGCAAATCACTATCCCACGATTGCACTCCTAGGCTGATCCGGTTCACACCCAATTCGCGCAACAAAGCTGCTTTGCGCGGCGAAATGCTTCCCGGGTTTGCTTCCATCGTCCATTCCGTCAAGTCCGAGAGATCAAGCTGCGCGTGAAATCCTTGCAGCAGCATCCGTAAATGTGACGTGCTCAGTGCGGTAGGTGTGCCGCCGCCAAAGTAAATTGTCGATGGAGCAAAGTGTCGATCCTGCGCGCATTGCGTTAGCTCATCCAAGAGCGCTTTGCAAAACCGGGGTAATTCGGGACGATCGAGCAACGCCGTGTAAAAAGCGCAGTACGGGCAGATGCGCGCACAAAACGGGATGTGAACGTAAAGATGACGAATGATTTCTGTAGCAGCGGCCTCTGACCGCCGTCGTCCCCTTCGCCGCTCAGAGCGCGCCGCTCGAGTAGTGCAGTTGTGGTCCGCAGCGTTCACCATAAAATCAGTGCGTCACTGTCTGGCTAAGTTGTTGATCTTAAGACTAGCTCTTGTTTTCTTCTGCGCTATTTCGACCGTCGCGGCGCAGACGGCGCGCCCCACGCCCACACCTTCGCTCGTTTATGCGATTCGTGACCCCGCCGCGATCAAGGATTACGAGACGGATACGCGCGTCGTGCGCGCGATGGTCAACCGGCTCGTCACAGCAGCGACCGGTCAGCCCGATGCACCGCGTGCGTGGGCATCTCTCGTCAGGCCCACGGATACGGTGGGAATTAAAATCTCTGCGGCCGGCGGCGAGCTTTTCACGACGCATCGCGACGTAGTCGATGCGATTGTTGACGGGCTCGTCGCAGCCGGGCACCGGCGCGAGAGCATCATCGTGTGGGATCGCTCGTTGGGCGGGATTGTCGAGGCGGGCTACCGGCCGCAAGCCGGGAGCTACCAGATCAAAGCGGTGGCGCCGGGCGAGGGCTACGACGCAAAAGCCATCTTCACCGCGCCGCTAATGGGTAACCTAGTCTGGGGGGATTTCGACTACAAAGGCAGCCCAAAGGCGCCGCCACTCTCAGACGAACAAAACACCAGCAACGCCAGTCATTTCGCGCGCATCCTCGTGAACGAAGTTACAAAGGTGATCAATGTTCCTGTGATGAGTATCAGTGAGAGCAACGCCGTGGCTGGCTGCATCTACAACATGACTATCCCGAATATCGATAATTGGCGGCGGTTCACCCAAACGGTCGGTTTCGGAGCCGAGAGCCTGGCGCAAATCTACGCACACCCGCTCATTGCGAAGAAGGTCGTGTTCAATTTGATGGATGGATTGCTTGCTCAATACGCCGGCGGCCCGCAATCGCAGCCGAACTGGGCAATGCATCATGCCACTTTGTACGCGAGCAAAGATCCCGTTGCACTGGACGCGGTCGCATTGCGAGAGCTCCAGGAATGGCGAAAGCGCACCAGCCTCCCGCCGATTGGTCACACGGCTGATTACATCCAAGCCGCCGCTCAGCTTGGCCTTGGAAACGCGGCGACGAATCGAATCGAGTTGAGAAGTGTCAGTCCATAGCACGCCTGTTTTGACGACAACGGCTGATGCGCTGCTGCGTTCCGTCTCCCGGTCTTTCTATCTGTCGATCCGGTTCCTACCCACGCGCCTGCGCGAGCCGGTCGCGTTTGGCTATTTATTGGCGCGCACCACCGATACAGTCGCCGACACTGCGCACATTCCTCGCCTGGTGCGGATGGAAACGCTCCGCCAATTATTCAGTGCCATTCAGGATGGGAGCGTGCCAAACGCGATTATTGATCTTGCGAATTCATTCGCGCCGTTGCAGCAAACAGGTGCTGAACGCGCGCTGATTGAAGCTTTGCCGCAAACCTTACACGGCCTTCAGAAAATGCGTGCAGAAGATCGCGCGGACATTCGCGATGTGCTGGCAAACATCACGCGCGGCCAGATGCTCGACCTGCAGCGCTTCGACTCTTCCGAATTGCGCGCGCTCGAAACTGCGGCCGACCTGGATGAATACACTTATCTGGTCGCCGGATCGGTCGGCGAATTTTGGACGCGGCTCTGTTTTCGTTACGTTCACAATTTCTCGCGCCGGAGTGAAACTGAGATGGTTGCTCTCGGCAAGGATTACGGCATGGACCTGCAGCTCATCAATGTGCTGCGCGACGCCGGACCCGATCTGCGTGCCGGCCGCTGTTATTTTCCGCAGGAGCAACTGCGTGCCGCAGGTATAACTCCAGCTGACATTCTGCGCGAACCGCAGCGGTTCCAATCGATTTACGAATACTGGATCGACAAAGCGGAGGCCGCTGTTGCAGCAGGCATCCAGTATTCAACCGCGATTCAGAATCGCCGCGTCCGTGCCGCCACTATGTTGCCAGCTCTTATTGGTCAACGCACACTTGCGCTTCTGCGCGAGGCCGGTGCAAATGCGTTGCAGCGCGCGATTAAGGTCCCGCGTACAGAAGTGCGGTGCATGATTTTACGAGCGTTCTTCGCGGGCCCTCAAAGAAAATAATTGCGCTGTTTCTCGCTGATTCGCCGGTCGAGCCGCTCAAGCACCTGGAGCATATCTTCCCAGACTTTGCGCTTTTCTGAGGGAGACTGGTTGCGCAGCAGGTACGCCGGGTGATACGTGATCATCAGCGGTGTGCTATTGTAGCGATGCCATTTCCCGCGCAGCTCGCGCATGCTGCCGCGCGTCCCAAGTAAGCCTTCGACCGCAACGGCACCGAGCGCGACGATCACTTTCGGTCGTATGATCTCGATCTGCTCGAGCAAAAACGGGCGACAAGTCTGCATTTCCCCGGGAGTCGGCGCGCGGTTGCCGAATGAGCCGGGCGGCGTGTCAGGCCGGCATTTGAGAATGTTCGCGATATAAACATCCTCGCGCGCGAGCCCCATCGTCTGGATGATGCGGGTGAGCAATTGACCCGCGCGCCCGACGAACGGTTCGCCCTGGGCGTCTTCTTCCGCGCCCGGCGCTTCGCCGATAAACATCAGCTCGGCATTGGGATTGCCGACACCAAACACCGTCTGCGTGCGTGTGCGCACGAGATGCGGGCATTTCGTGCAAACAGCGACGCGCGCTCTCAAGGCGTTCAACATCCCGATCTTGTGCGTCGAATCAGCTGATGGGCCGCTTACCACAGAGAAATCCAAAAGCGAACGCGCTGCGGCGTCCCCTTGGCTCGGGCACGATGACGTGCGCCCCTCCACATCAACCAACCGACGAACGGCAGCGCGCGACGCACACGGCGCGTGATCCGACGTATCCCGAATTTGCTCCAGCGCCTTGACCACGAGATCGAGCGCGGAGGGGAACTGCATGTCGGATCATGAGAAGTTTTCCTCGCGCCGCAAATCTTTTTGTCAGGTCCACGCCACACGTAACGTGTAGCAGCAGCATGAGCACGCGACTGAGCGATTACGACTACCCGTTGCCGAAGGAGCTGATCGCGGATCGGCCGCTACGGCAGCGCGATGCCTCGCGCATGATGGTGTTACGGCGCGATTCGCAGAGAATCGAGCATCGGCAGTTCCGCGATTTCAAAGCGCTGCTCGAGCCGGGAGATCTGCTCGTCCTGAACGATACACGCGTGCTCTCGGCGCGAAGTTTTTCCGACGATCGCGCGATTGAATTTTTGTTCGTCGAACGCCTGGAGCCCCGGCGCTGGAAATGTCTGGTCAAACCCGGACGCAAAATGCGCGTGGGGGCGACCGCCGTCGTCGACAATGTGCGGCTGTGCGTGGACGAAATCTTAGCCGACGGCGAGCGTATTATTACTTTCGAACGCGACATTGATCCGTATGCACGCGGTGCAATGCCCTTGCCGCCTTACATCGGACGTGAGAGCGGCGCCGAAGATGATGCGCGATATCAAACCGTCTTCGCGCGAGCGCCCGGCGCTCTAGCTGCGCCGACAGCCGGGCTTCATTTCACGCCGGAGACTCTGCGCGAAATGCCACAGACGTTCCTCACGCTCCACGTCGGTCCGGGCACATTCCGACCGGTGCAAACAGAAGATGTGAGGCAGCATCAGATGCACCCCGAATGGTTCGCGATCTCAGCGAACGCCGCGCGCGACATCAATCATGCGCAGCGCATTGTCGCAGTCGGCACCACGACCGCCCGCGTGTTGGAATCAGCGCGACGCGAGCACGGGCAACTGGTCGCGCAGACCGGCTCGACCGATCTCTT
>DASQXY010000181.1:0-2968 GCA_035639455.1 Chthoniobacterales bacterium
TAGCAAAATCGATATAGCAAAAGAACTCGGTATCCAGATCATCGATGAAGGCGCGTTTCGCAAGATGTTGTAGCGCGCGCGGCGCTTCCCAGTGCCGTTATTGTGGCGCAAGTTTCCAACTCGCGCGACGCAACTTGAAAAGTTGCGCCACATTAATTCAGAGAAAATCTCGACTGCGGTGAATCGGCTGGCTCAGGGGTGGCGTTCCACCTGCGCGTCGAGCCGAAGCGGAATCGCTTGATTCATGCTCGGCGCGACGATAAGTGGCGGCCGTTGACTGGCCGGGTGAAGATCGGCCTGCACATTAAACGTCAGTTTCTCGTCACCGCGCATCACCGTGATCGGCACAGTATCACCGGCGGTGATGAAAAACGACGCGTCGAGAACGTCTTCCGGCATACGCACTTTTTTGTTGCCGACCTGCAAAAGAATGTCGCCTGACTCAATGCCGGATTTCGCCGCGGGCGTGCCATCCATGATCTTCGTCATCTGGGCACGCGAGCCTTCTACCGGTGTCTCTGCTTCGGAAACGTTGATGCCGACCCAGCCGTGGCGCGCTTCGCCAAAGCGCATGTAATCGCCGCGTATTTTTTCGGCGGCGTCAATCGGGAGCGCGTAACAAGCCGAGTTATTTTCCAGACTGCTCACAACGATACCAACGACTTCGCCTTCTAGGTTTAGCAACGGGGCACCAGCTTCGCCCCGTTGCGTTGGCAAATTGACGCGCAAATGCGTGGTCGAAAAATAGCGGCCGAGGTATTTGCGATCGAAGCCGGCAATCATGCCAAAACTTGGCGTCTCCGGCAGATCGAGCGGATAGCCGATGCCCACAACCGGAGTAGCGATCTCGAGCTGGTCGGATCTACCGACGGGCAGAGCCGGTGTCGCAAGATCGACCTTTAAAAGTGCGATGCCGCTGCGGATATCGGCTAAAAGCTGCCGCGCCGGATATTTTTTCCCGTCGAACTCGACCTCAAAATCGCCTGCGTCGCCGCCAACCGTATAGGAGGTGTAAAGGGTGCCGGTTGGATCGACAAAGAATCCCGTGCCGGCAATCTCGCTGTGCTCATCAGCGCCGTGGATCTTGACGACGGCACGCGCGGCGCGGGCGAAAACCTCCTTCACCTCATCGCTAATCGACTCCGGCCCTTTCTCTTGGGCCAGCAGCAACTGTGAGCCGGTGAACAGGCCGGCAAGAAAAATCCCCGAGTTGAGCCAGCTAAATTGAGCGCGCAAAATAAGCCGCGACGCGCAACTAAAATCGCACCGTGGTCTCATAACTCACAGGCAGGCTGTCGAGCACGTAACGTGGCGGCGTCCCGCGGTCGTGGGAGTGAGTTTGAGCACGCGATTTCCGAAGCGGTTTCGCGCTAAAGAGTCGCTCCGCGACCGGCGAAGCGAGCGTCCATTCAGCATCGAGGTTTGCTCGTGCACTCAAAGATGAGTCCGCGCGCGCAGCGACAGAGGCAGCCCGCGGCTGTTGGTAAATTTTCAGCGAAACTACCGCTGCACAAACGAGCACGGCGGCAGTCGCAGTCGCATATGAGCCGGTGCTGAAAAGATTGAGACGCAGAAAGAAATTGTGCGTCCGGTCGAGGCAAATCCGCCAGAGCGGCTCGCGCAGCAATGCGTCGCGCTGGCGGCGATGGAACTCGTGCAGGAAATTCTCGAAATAGCCGGGCGGCGGCTGCTCGTAACGTTTCAGCCGCAGTAGCGTCGCGATTTCCTGATCATCAAATTCGTCCATCTTAGCGCCCGTTAAGTCACTGGATTTTTGCGGAACTCGTCGAGATAACTCTGCAACTGCCGATTCGCGTAGAAGAGCCGGGAGCGTACGGTGCCTTCGGAGACTTTCAAGATTTTACTGATCTCCGCGTGGGGCATGCCTTGAATATGGAACATGGTGACCACGGCTCTGTGTTCATCAGACAATTTCATCATTGCCTCGTTCAATCTTCTCTGCAGCTCGGACAAGTCGGCTTCGCGCACGGGGCTGCTCCTCGCGGTTAACTGCAGCAGCTGCTTGTCGCTCTGCACGCTCGAATCCACGTCGTCCAGACTCATGTGAAATCGTCGCCCGCGCTTCTTGAGGAAGTTCAGCGTCATGTTCACGGCGATGGAGTGGATCCAAGTGTAGAATGAGGATTTGCCGCGAAACCCGCGGATCGCCTTGTAGGCCTTGGCGAATATGTCCTGCAGCAGATCGTTCGTGTCCTCGTGATTGGCTGTCATGTTGTAGACCAGCCCATACAGGCGCGGCGAATATTTCACGACCAACTGATCGAACGCGCTCGCGTCGCCGGCTTGGGTCCGGGCAACGAGCTCCTGGTCCTCATTGAGTTTTGGCCGCTCCATTGCGTCGCCAGACTTAGCATGCGCCTCCAAGCCGGACGATAACAAACCGGGCGCTGCGACCGAGTGATTCATCCTCTTCACGCCCGCGCGGTCAGCGTCGGTCGCCGCGGATCGACATCAACCAGAGCAGGTTGCCAAGTGCGGCGATAAATGCGGCGACGTAAGTCAGCGCGGCTGCATTGAGGACGTTGTTTACCCCCGCAACCTCCTGTCCCGGTTGCACGATTCCCATTTCACGCAAAATAATTTTCGCTCGTCGTGACGCGTCGAATTCCACCGGCAAAGTGATCAACTGAAACGCGAGCAGGATGAGGTAGCAGTAAATGCCGAGCGTGATCAGACCGGTGAACCCGAAGAATAACCCGCCGAAAATCACAAACGGCAGCATTTGCGACGCGATCATCGTCACCGGGACAATGGCCATGCGCGCCTTCAATGGCGCGTAAGCTTTGGCGTGTTGAATGGCATGGCCGGTTTCATGCGCGGCGATGCCGAGCGCCGCCACAGATGGCGTGTGATAAACACTGCTCGATAGACAGAGCTTTTTCTGTGTCGGATCGTAGTGATCGCCAAGAAAATCGTTCGTCTCGATGACATCGACATCATCGATTCG
>DASQXY010000182.1:0-4877 GCA_035639455.1 Chthoniobacterales bacterium
CCCGGCCAAGCTGATCACAAACCGACCACTCTGCGGTGCAGGTTCGGAAAAGGACACGCGTCATTTCGAGCTCGATCTGAAAGGGTGGGGCTTGAACTACGAGGTCGGCGATTCCATGACCGTTTGGCCGACCAATGATCCGGCGCTGGTGGACGAAATCAGCACGCGCATTGGCGCGAAGGGCGATGAGGCGGTGAAGGGGCCAAACGGTGAAACCACATTGCGGGAAGCGCTGTTTCGCGACTGCCGGATTACGCAAACGACGCCCAGATTTTTAAAGGCGATTTCCGAGCGCGCAGTCAACGGCGCGCCGCTGCTGAGCGAACTGCTCAAGCCGGAGCGCAAGCAGGATCTCGATACCTATCTCTGGGGTATGGAGGTGGTGGATTTTCTGATCGAACATCCGTCGATCAAATGGATGCCGCAGGAATTTGTCGAGACGTTAGCCAAACTGATGCCGCGGCTCTATTCGATATCGTCCAGCCTCAAAGCGCACCCGGATCAGGTTCATTTCACGATTGACGTTGTGCAATACGAAAGCCGTGGACGGCTGCGCAAAGGCGTCTGTTCCAGCTTCCTCGCCGAACGCGCTGATCGCGTGCCGATTCCGGTGTTCCCAAACAGCTCCAAATTCCGTCTGCCGGAGGACGGGACCACACCCGTTATCATGGTCGGGCCAGGCACAGGCGTGGCGCCATTCCGGGCGTTTTTGCAAGAGCGGCAAGCAACAGATGCCAAAGGCAAGAATTGGCTCTTCTTCGGTTCGCAGCACCGCCACTGCAATTATTTCTACGAAGAAGAATTTGAACAGATGAAGCGCGACGGCTTTTTAGCGCGGCTTGACCTCGCCTGGTCGCGAGACGCGACGGAGAAATCGTACGTGCAACATCGGATGCTGGAAAAGGCGACCGAAATCTGGAAATGGATCGACAGCGAAGGCGCGCACTTCTTCGTCTGCGGTGACGCCCGTCGGATGGCCAAGGACGTTGATGCTGCGTTGCGTAAAATCATTCAGGAACAAGGCGGCAAGAGCGAAGACGAAACCAATCAGTACGTCGAGAAGCTGAAAGCCGACAAACGCTACAAACGCGACGTGTATTAGCCGCGGATTGTTCCGAACTCGCCTTGTTGCTGGATGAGTTTGGCAACAAGACCGGTCCAGCCGGTTTGATGGGATGCGCCGAGCCCAGCACCGTTGTCGCCATGGAAATATTCGTGAAAGAAATAACGATCTGGCTGTCGCGATTCTTGATCTTGCGCACGTTCGAATGGCCGTTCGCCTTTTTCATCGTGTAGCCAGAGTTTGATAAGCCGATTCGAAACTTCATTGGCAACTTCCTTCAAGTGAAGAAACTGCCCGGAGCGGGTCGGGCATTCCACTTTGAAGTCGTCCCCGTAGTAATGATGAAACTGCTGCAATGATTCGATGAGCAGATAATTGATGGGGAACCAGATCGGGCCGCGCCAATTTGAGTTGCCGCCGAAAATCGCCGTTTGGGATTCGGCTGGCTCATAGCTGACGACCTTTTCTTCACCCCGCACGGTGAGCGAGTAGGGATGCTTCTGGTGATATTTGCTAAGCGAACGCACACCGTAATCACTAAGAAACTCCTCCGGGTCGAGCATGCGCCGGAGGAGGCATTTCATCCGATGGCCGCGGGTCAGCGCGACGAGCCGGCGTTCACCAGTTCCCGGTTCGTGCCACCGTGACACAAGGCTGCATAGGTCAGGCCGATGCGCGAGATACCATTCCAAACGCGATCTGAATCCGGGCAGCGCGTCGATGAGCTGCGGTTGAATTGTCTCGACCGCAAGCAACGGCATTAGCCCGACGACCGAGCGCACTTTGAGCGGCAAATATCGCCCGCCGGGTGTGCGAAGGACGTCATAATAGAACTCATCCTCATCGTCCCACAGACCCATTCCGCGGCCGCCGATGTTGTTCATCGCAGCGGCGATTGCGAGAAAATGTTCAAAGAACTTGGTGGCAATATTCTCGTAGACGTGATTTTCCATCGCGAGCTCGATGGCGATGCGCATCATGTTGAGGCTGAACATGCCCATCCAACTGGTGCCGTCGCTCTGCTCGAGATGCGTGCCATCGGGGAATGACGCATTCCGATCAAAGACACCGATATTGTCCAGACCGAGAAAGCCGCCTTGGAAGATGTTGTTGCCTTCGGAGTCTTTGCGGTTCACCCACCAGGTGAAAGCGATGAGCATCTTGTGGAAAATAGTTTCCAAAAATGCCCGGTCGCCTTGGCCGCGCTGTTTGCGGTCAATCTGGTAGACGCGCCACGCCGCCCATGCAATCACCGGCGGGTTCACATCATCGAAATTCCACTCGTAGGCGGGGATTTTTCCGTTCGGGTGCAGGTACCACTCACGTACGACCAGCTCGAGCTGGGACTTGGCAAAATCCGCGTCGATCAGCGCGAGCACAATGCAGTGAAAAGCGAGATCCCACGAAGCGTACCATGGATATTCCCATTTGTCCGGCATCGACATGACGCGCTCGTTGTAGAGATGCGTCCAGTCGGAGTTGCGGCCGCTCCTGCGTTCTTCCGGCGGTGTCGGCTGCGCTGGATCGCCTTCGAGCCATTGCTCGACGATGTAATGATAAAACTGCTTGTTCCACAGCATCCCCGCGAACGCCTGGCGTTGAATCGTGCGATGTTCCTCAGTCAATCGCGCAGGCGCGAGATCGATATAAAACTCGTCCGCTTCGGCGCGTCGTTTCTCGAATGTGCCCTCGAAATCCGGCAACGGCTGGTTCCATTTGCGACGGTCGATCTTCGTTAGGCGCAAACGGATCGCGCGGGACTCGCCCGGTGCGATCGAGAAGCGGTAATGCGCGGCGGCTTTGGTTCCAATATTGCCTGGATTCACGGCCCCCATCTGGCCGCCGAGAATGCAGTCGTGGATCGCGTCTTTGACGTAGGGGGAAGAATTCGGGACGCCCCAGAGGCGCTCCAGATTAGATTCGTTTTCCGTGAAAAGAAGTCGGTCGGCGTATTCGCAGAACAATCGGTAAGTGCCGAGCGCGTGATGGTTGGCATCGACCATCGCGACATTCGCGGCGCCCGCGCTTCGCTCTTGCAGCGCCGGTTTGCGAGCATCGCGCCCCCAGCTCCAAGTGTTCCGAAACCAAATCGTCGGCAGGAGATGCAGCGTCGCGGGCGCTGACCCGCAGTTTGTCGCACGCGCTCGGATCAAGATGTCGTCGTAATCGGCTTTAGCGTACTCGATTGCGATATCGAAGTAACCGCTGTCGAGTACGCCCGTGTCCCAGAGCTCAAACTCCGGGTCCAATCGCGAGCGCGCTCGGTTGCGGGCGACGAGTTCCTGGTATGGAAACGCCGACTGGGGATACCGATAGATCATCCGCATGAAGCTGTGCGAAGGCGTGTTGTCCATGTACCAGTACAGCTCCTTGACGTCTTCGCCGTGATTGCCCTGCGGGCCGGTGACACCGAAAAGGCGTTCCTTCAGAATCGGATCGCGCTCGTTCCAAAACGCGAA
Source organism: Chthoniobacterales bacterium (assembly GCA_035639455.1). Lineage (GTDB taxonomy): Bacteria > Verrucomicrobiota > Verrucomicrobiia > Chthoniobacterales > UBA10450 > AV17. Next base: position 3,523 of record DASQXY010000182.1, read on the forward strand.
AGCAAAACAGAGCCGCTGTTTGAAGTCGCAGATGCCGCCGATGCCATCCTCGCTCCAGCGATACGCCCGCAAACGAGCGTGCTCATGCGGGAAATAGTTCCATGCATCACCGTTTGGGCTGTAATCCTCGCGCACCGTGCCCCAGGCGCGCTCGCTCAGATACGGCCCCCATAATTTCCAGCCTTCTCCCCGGCGGTCGTTCTCGGCGATGCGCGCTTGCTCGGCGTTCATGGTGAACGCCGTTCAATCACATCTCTCCAGTGAAGCCAAAAACAAAACTCCGCCGAGCGGCGTCGTAGGGGCCGCTGTCGCAGCGGCGGGACGCCAGGTTAAGAAGCTCGGCGGAGTCTCTCTGTCTCAAGTCACAAGCTCGGCATCTGCGAAACACCGGTGCACGAAACTTGGTCCGGCGCTGGTACCTCATCGTCGTCGCCGTCACTGTCGAGCGATTCATCTTCTCCTATATCTGCCGGCTGCGCGATTGCCGGCAACTCGTTCTCCTGCAGTTTGTCATAACGCGCCCGCACATCCGCCGGCAATTTGGCGAGCTCCTCATCGGTTTCGACCGGTCCGCTGAATAACAGGCGTCCCTGTGGGTCTTTCGCGGTCAGTATCTTTTTCCCGTCAATCTTTTCGACGCGCAACTCGCCGGCATTGTCAGAGCAAACGATCTCGGCCTTGCCAACATCGATGTTAGTGGTCTTAAGCGCATCCTTGTCTTTGGACGAAATCCGAATCTGATCGCCGGCGCGCTGGACTCGCTCACGTGCCCGGTCGAGAGCCCGCGCTGCTTCCTTGCGCGCTTTTACCACTGCGTCGTGAATTAATCCGGCGTTGTCGCCCAATTTCTCCTGGAGGTCATCCATTTCGTCGTTGAAGTCGCTCATCCCGAAATCCCGAAAATCGTGCTCATCAAATGGAAACCCGCCGTGACGGTGATGCCCGTGCTCCAGCTCACGCTGGGGCACTTCCTTTTTACTCAGCTTGACGGTGATTTTTTCTTCCTTCCCTTTGCGCAAGACTGTCAGTGTGACGTTGGTGCCTTCCGAATAACTGCGCACCAGTTTCGAGAGCTGCTCGGGTTCGGTCAGGATCTGGTCGTTCAGCATCTTTAGAATGTCATTTTGCTGGACCCCAGCGGCGGCTGCGGGGCTGTTCGGCACGACGTAATCAACGACAAGCCCGAAGCCTTTCGCTAAACCGAGCTGCTCGCAGACTACGTTCGGCACTTCGGACGTTTCAATCCCGAGATACGTAACCGGCACCTTCTTTTCATTCCGATCACGCGGCAGCGCACCTGGTGGTCGGCCCGGAGCGCCCGGTCCGGCGGGCGCGTTCGGTGGAGCGGGTAGGTT
>DASQXY010000183.1:0-12835 GCA_035639455.1 Chthoniobacterales bacterium
GTGATTGCGTCCGCGCATCTGCTCGTCAGAGAAAGTTCGCGATCGCCAGCGCGCGAGGCGCGTGCGCTCCCCAGAAGGTACGTCGACACCGGTATGTTCATCCACGCATTTCCCTTTGGACGCGCGAAATAACTGATGATATGCGAGCAATTTGGAAGGGCAGCATCAGTTTCGGGTTGGTTAATATTCCGATCGCACTATATCCGGCCACACGGAAGGAAGAATTAAGGTTCCGGCTACTGAGGAAAACGGACCTCAGCCCGGTCAACTACAAACGCGTGGCGGAAAAGGATGGCAAAGAGGTGCCGTGGGACCAGATCGTCAAAGGCTACGAGTACGACAAAGGCAAATACGTGGTGCTTAAAGACGAGGATTTCCAGCGGGTCGACATCGAAGCGACGCAGACCGTCGATATCCAAGACTTTGTCGATCTGGACGAAATCGATCCGATGTTTTTCTACAAGCCATACTATCTCGAGCCACAAAAGGGCGGCGACAAAGCTTATGGACTATTGCGCGATTCGTTGAAGGACTCGAACAAAGTCGGTATTGCGAAAGTCGTTATCAAGACGCGTCAGTATCTTGCCGGGGTCAAGCCGGAAGACGGCGTCCTTGTTCTCGAGCTAATGCATTTTGCCGAGGAGCTTGCCGACCCGGAAAAGTTGCACGTCCCAAAGAAGACCGAGGCGGCGAAGCGCGAGATGGATATGGCCAAGGCGCTCATCAATAGCATGAGCTCGAAGTGGAGCCCGGAGAAATACCGCGACGATTACCGCGAGGCGGTGATGAAGGTCATTGAGGAGAAGGTGGAGCACGGCGGCGAAGAAATTGAAGAAAAGCCTAAGAAAGCGCCGAAGCCAACAAAGGTGATCGATCTGGTGGAAGTTTTGCAGAAGAGTTTGGAGCAAGCCGGCGGGACCAAAAAAACTGCGACAGCTAAACACGCCGCGAAACATCCGCAGCGACATAAGAAAGCCGCTTGAGCGAGAAAGCAGAGTTGGCCGAGGCGCTCGACGCTTTTATCGATGCTTTTAGTCATCCCGCCGAGCACGGGCTACTGGTCTGGAATCTGCCTGTGCGTCCGGTCCATGCGCGCGCAGACCGCGGCAACGCCGCCGCCTATTTTCGCTTTCCAGAAATTAAGCAATTAGAAGCGCATATCAGTGAGATCCCACCAGGAGCCGCAACACCGACTCATCGCCATACGGGTTAAGCGAGCAAGCCCCACAGCCCGAGAACTAACGCGTGAAAGAACGACGGAACTAGAATGACGACTATCGAAGCAAGTCCGCATCGCGGCAGGACAAATTAATGCGGAGTAGCTTTGCCTCGCTCTTGTTCGCCAGTTCTTGGTCGCTGCGGATCGGTCATTGGTCATTGACAGGCAAGATCGAGATCGTTCAGCCTGAGCGGCCATGAACGCTCTCAATCGATTTGCTGACCCGATTTATTGTATTGCACGATTTATCTTTGGCTTGAACTTCGCCAGTCACGGCGGCCAACTGCTTTTTGGAATGTTCGGCGGCATGCCGGGCTCAGATAAACCGATCTTGCAGTTGTGCGGCTGGATTTGCTTGGTCGGCGGGCTTCTCATCGCGTTCGGTTTGCTCACCCGGCTGGCAGCGTTCATCTCCAGCGGCACGATGGCTGTGGCTTACTTTATGGTTCATGCGCCGAATAGTTTTTTCCCAATCGCCAACAAGGGTGAGCTCGCCGTGTCTTATTGCTGGTTTTTCCTTTACGTGTTGTTTTATGGCCCTGGTCGCTGGAGCATCGACGCGCTGATCGGCCGTGGGCGCACCGCGGCAGCGACCACGTAACATCAACATTTCCGTTCTTATGAACCGCGGACTCCTCGCGCTCGTTGTTTTTATCGCCGCGGTGGCTGCGGCCGCAGAGGTGATCAAAGATTTCGGGCGCGATCGTCTGAATAGTTCGCCGCGGCACGCCGAGTGGGTCGACATCAAATCGGGTGACCGCACGATCAAAGCGTTCATTGTTTATCCAGAGCGCAAAGACAAAGCGCCGGCCGTGCTCGTGATCAGCGAAATTTTTGGGTTAACCGATTGGGTGCGCAGCATGTGCGACGAGCTGGCCGAGAACGGCGTCATCGCGATCGCGCCCGACTTGCACGGCCGCCAGAAGTTTGAAGATCTGGACGCCGCGCGCAAGGCGACATCGGCATTGCCCAAGGAGCAGGTCGAAGCCGATCTCGATGCGACCGCGGAATACGTGCTAACAAAAGTTCCTTCCTGCAACGGAGCACTAGCCGTATGCGGCTTCTGCTGGGGTGGCGGAGTCACCTTCCAGTACGCAGCCGCAAACCCGAGACTGAACGCGGCGTATTCGTTTTATGGACCGGCAATCGAGACGCCAGAGGAGGTGGCCAAAGTGGCCTGTCCCGTTTACGGGTTCTACGCCGAAAATGACGAACGGGTAAACGCGACGATCCCGAAAGCTGAAGAGCTTATGAAAACCGCCGGCAAAAAATACGAGCCGGTCATCTATAAGGACGCCGGCCATGGCTTTATGCGTTCCGGCGAGCCGAACAATCCGGATGTGCGCGAAGCTGATAGCAAAGCGCGCGATGAAGCTTGGGCGCGTTGGAGAAAATTGCTCACTGAATTGGCAGGTTCGAGGCAAGGTGGATCGAAATCTCAGGGACCGATGTTAGCTTGGCCGGCCAACGGTCGTACGATCGAAAATGGGAGTCTCTGCGTTCAAAATATTACGCAATAGCTTTGTGATCTGGTTTGTCACGCCGTAGTCGCGCGGCTGCGGGAGGAAGCCGGATCGGATTTTCGGAATTTGAGTTCTTTAAGCTACGGCGTCCGCCGGCGATACGTGAAAACATTTTCCAGTAAGGTTAAACCCGCGCCGAACTCACATAAGTAGTGCAGCCGTTGCGGTGCACACTAAGTCGGCGACGGTTAAACTAAACCCGATAGCGAGACGCAACATCCCGGCGAAAGTTGAAATTCACTAATCTGACGCGCGCGACCGAAATCGGCGCGAATTCGTATTATCTCGAGCTCGGGGGTCGGCGGCTGGTGCTCGATTGCGGGATGCACCCAAAGAACGTCGGTGAGAGCGCACTGCCCAATTTTAAAGCGCTACTCGCCGCGCTGAGCGCATCCGGTGCCGGACAAGTGGACGCGATTCTCATCTCGCACGCCCATCAGGACCACATCGGGACCGTGCCGGTGTTGATGCGGCGGCAGCGCCAAGCGCGCGTTTTCATGACGGAAACCACGGCCGAGATCGGGAGCACGCTACTGCACAATTCGGTAAACGTAATGACCCGGCAACGTGAGGAGCTTGGGCACACGTTATATCCGCTGTTCACGCATCGCGAGGCCGAGTCCGGCGCTGATCTGTGGCGCTGGTGCCCGCTTCGGCAACGCATCACGATTGCCGGCGAACGCGCCAGTGCACGTGATGCTGATGAGCTGACATTTGAATTCTGGGACGCCGGCCATGTGCTCGGTTCGAGCGGAATTGTTCTCCGCGCCGAAGGTCGGACAATTTTCTACACGGGCGACGTGAATTTCGATGATCAAACGATCATGTCGGGGGCGGTGTTTCCGAACGAGAGCATCGATGTTCTAATCATCGAATGCACGCGCGGCGATCACCCGCAGCCTGAAAGCTGGAGCCGAGCGGGTGAAGAACGTCGCTTGGCGGAAGCGCTCGAGCAGGCATTCACGCGCGGTGGTTGTGTGCTCATTCCCGTCTTCGCGCTCGGTAAGACCCAGGAGCTCCTTGCGATGCTCTGCAAATTCCGGCGCGAACAGTGGCTGCGCGATTTTCCGGTGTACATCGGTGGGTTGAGCGCGAAGATGACGGAGATTTACGATCGGCGCGCCAGCATGAGCCGAAGGCAGCTGCCGCGCTTGCAATTGCTGGACACGATCGCGCCCTTCATTCTGAACGGGCAAAATATTCAGGATGCGCCCGCCCGCGGAGGACGCGTTTACGCGCTCTCCAGCGGGATGATGACGCCGAGTACGTTATCGAACATTTTCGCTCGGCGCGTTGTCGAGAACCCCCGACACTCCGTTTTCTTTGTCGGCTATGCCGATCCGGACTCGCCGGCTGGATTGTTGCGCGACGCTCCAGCAGGCGAGGAGGTGGTCCTAGACGACGGCCAGCCGCCGCAGCGGGTGCGTTGCAACATCGAGCAGTTTCAGTTCAGCGCGCACGCCTCGCGCGAATCCCTGATTGCGTACTCGCAAAAGCTTTCGCCGAAAAAGATTCTGCTCGTGCACGGCGACCCACCGGCAGTGGAATGGATGCGCGCGACCTTGAGCGCCGCGCTAGCAAATGCCGAGGTGATCGTGCCCATGCCGGGTGTGGAATTGGAATTGTGATCCGTGGTCGGTGATGAGTGATTGGTAAACGTGGCGCCCACCAGTTATCTGATCATCGATCACTGATCACATTTTCATGCGGTGAAAATCGCCTCTTGGAACATCAACTCACTACGCAAAAGACAGGAGCGGTTGTTTGCCTGGTTGGAAGTACAGAAACCGGAAATCGTCTGTCTGCAGGAAACCAAATGCATGGACGAGCAATTTCCGGTGCTTGCGCTCCATGCGGTCGGCTACAAGGCCGTTTATCACGGCGAAAAATCGTACAACGGGGTCGCGATTCTCTCGAGATCCGAGCCGCGCGAGGTGCAAGCCTCGTTATGCGATGAAGCAGTCGACCCGCAGGCGCGCGTGATCTCGGCGAAGATCGACGATCTACGCGTCTACTCGATTTACGCGCCCAATGGTCAGGCAGTCGGTTCTCCGGCTTACCACTACAAGCTTCGTTGGTACGAGCGGCTCCACGATTGTTTGGCGAGGGAGAACAGGCACACTCTGATCGCGTGCGGGGACTTCAATGTCGCTCCGGAAGACGTCGATGTTTTCGACGCTGAGCTCTGGAAAGGAGCGATTATGTGTTCGGATGGCGAGCGTGCAGCGTTTCGGCGGCTGTGCGCGATCGGCCTGCGCGACACGTTACGTCTCCATCACAAGGAAGGTGGGCTGTTCACCTGGTGGGATTATCGGATGCTGTCGTTCCAGAAAAATCGCGGTCTACGAATCGATGCGATTCTGGCCAGCGACACCTTGGCGAGGAAATGCACCGCGGCAGGGATCGATCGCGAGCTGCGCAAAGGCAAAGAAGCTTCCGATCATGCAGCGATTTGGGCAGAGTTCGAAATGTAAAGAAACGCCGAATATCCAACGCCGAACACCGAATGTCGAAATCGGAATCTGAATCTGAATTGGACGTTGGATGTTGATGCCTAACGAGTCGCGTCCGCGCGTTGCCAGTCCGCCTGCGAAGCCGCTCGTAATCTGGGATGGCGAATGCAAGTTCTGCCGGCTCTGGATCGCACGGTGGCAAGAAATTACCGCTGACGCGCTCAATTACGTCACGTTTCAGAATGTCGGCAACGGGTTCCCGGAGATCACGCATGAGCAATTCGAGCGCGCGATCGTTTACATCGACAATGTCGGCCGGATTTATTCCGGAGCGGAAGCGGTTTACCGCGCCCTGGCACATCGGTCTTCAAGAAAGTGGCTTACTTGGAGCTATGATCATGTTCCGGGGTTCGCGCTAGTCTCGGAGTTTGCTTATAACTTCATCGCCCGCCGTCGCGTTTTTGCGGCGGCAGTTACGCGGTTGCTTTGGGGCGGAGACGTTCGCCAGCCAACTTACTTTTGGGCGCGCCGGTGGTTTTTGCGCGCACTCGGCCTCATTTATCTCATCGCGTTCATTTCGTTTTGGGTCCAGGTCGGCGGACTCATCGGCGCAAATGGGATACTGCCGATCGGTCAATTCCTTCCTGCGGCGCATGAGCAACTTGGCTCGCGTGCATTCTCGATTCTGCCAACACTCTGCTGGTTCAATTCCAGCGATACCTTTCTGCATTTTCTCTGTGGCGGCGGTGTTCTCTTTTCCTGGCTGCTGATCTTCGGGGTCGCGCCCCTGACTTCGCTCATTGTCCTTTTTGCATTTTACCTGTCGCTCACGATCGCCGGGCAAACGTTTCTCAGTTTCCAATGGGATATCCTGCTGCTCGAAGCTGGGTTCTTGTCGATCTTTCTCGCGCCGTGGTGGCCCAAGCGTTATCGCGGCGTCGAATGGCCGGTTTCGCGGCCTGCGGTTTTCCTGCTCAAACTGCTGCTGTTCAAACTGATGGTGATGTCGGGCGTGGTGAAGCTGACGAGCGGCGACGATTGTTGGTGGAAGCTGACCGCGCTCGATTATCACTACTGGTCGCAACCGTTGCCGACCGTAATCGGTTGGTGGGCCGATCAACACCCAGAGTGGTTTAAGCAGTTCTCGGTGGCGTTTTGTCTGGTTGTCGAGATCATCGTGCCGATCTTCCTTTGGGCGCCGCGGCGCCTGCGGTTGCTTTCATGCGGATTACTGGTGTTCCTGCAGATCGCCATCGCATTGACGGGCAACTATTGCTTCTTCAACCTCCTGACGATTGCGTTGTGTTTCTTGCTGAACGATGACGCGGTATGGCGCCGAGGGCGCGCCGCCCCTCACGGAGGGACACGCGCCATCGCTTCTTCTTTTTTTGTTCAGCGATGCTCGTTCTTGGCAGCGGCTGTCGTGTTGATCCTCACCTTGCCAATCAATCTCTGGTTGATTTACAGCGCGTTTCGACCCGAGGCTGTTCCGCCGCGCGCCTTGATGGCCATATATGAATACGTCCAGCCGTTTCGGATCATGAATGGCTACGGATTATTTCGTGTGATGACGAAAGACCGAAAGGAGATCATCATCGAAGGCAGCGCTGATGGAATTGATTGGTTGCCGTACGAATTTAAATGGAAACCCGGCGACGTCATGCGGGCGCCGGGCTGGTGTGCGCCGCACCAGCCGCGACTAGATTGGCAAATGTGGTTCGCCGCGCTCGGCTCGCCAGGTGACAGAGTTTGGTTCCAAAATCTGCTCATCCGCCTCCTGCAAGGGAAAGTGGAAGTTACTCGACTATTTGCCGGGAACCCTTTTCCGAATGCGCCGCCGCGTTATGTCCGTGCGCTGATGTATCGGTATCGTTTCACCACAATTGCAGAGCATCGAGAATCCAGCGCATGGTGGAAACGTGAAGAGCTGGGCGAGTATTTTCCCACTATCTCGGTTGATCAGCTGCGTTGAACTGCAGGTGACAGCGGATGAAGACGGCCTCGAGCGCGGTTGAGCGGTGTGCGGCTACGGGTATGTTTCAGTGCCATGCTGAAAGAGGAACAGATCGTAACCGAAGGCACGGTAACAGAAGTGTTGCCCGGGACGATGTTCCGCGTCGATCTCGGCGGACAGCGTAATGTCCTGGCACACATCTCGGGTAAGATGCGCAAGCATTTCATCCGCATCGTTCCCGGCGACAAGGTGTCGGTTGAACTGTCGCCCTACGATCTGACCAAAGCGCGCATTATCTATCGCGAGCAATAAGACGCGATTCCGTGATTGCTGAAAACAGCAAGCCCGCGGATACTGGTAGAGAATTAAACTGGAGGAGATCAATGGCTGAACAAAACGAATCAGGAACAACTGACGCACGAAGCAAGCTGGAGAGCAGCAAAACACACGCACGTAAGGCCGCTGAGGATTTGCGGGCCGCGGCAGGTTCGATCGCGGGCGAATATCGCGGCAAAGCTGAGCAGGCGCTGGACGAAGCGCGCGGCCGGGCCGGGCAGGCTTGGGATGACGCGAGAAATCGCGCGCGCACTTTGCAGGAAGACGCCGAGCAATACGTTCGAGAAAACCCGACCAAAGCCATATTCACAGCGCTGGGAATCGGATTTATTCTCGGAGTTGTTTTCCGCCGCTAATCCGACGCGTTGAATGGCTGACGAGGCGGCTCGGTCGCAAAACCCGGCCGGCCGCGCCGGGTTGCTGGATACTGTGCTAGCGCTGGCGAGCGCGCTTGCCGGCTTTTTTGAGAACCGTTTCGCGCTGATTGCGCGCGACTCGAAAGGGGCGCTGGTGCACGTGCTGGTACTGGTGGCGTTTTTCGGGGCGGCGTTGCTGTTGTGCGCGTTCGGCTACGTTTTCCTCCTGCTGAGCGCCGTCTTCGGTGTCGCCCATTTGGCGCGGGTCTCATGGTTATGGACAGCTTTGGGCGTAGCGATTTTGCACTTCATCATTGCGCTGGTCTGTGTTTTGCTGGCTAGAGAGCGCCTGCGCCGGCCGCTGTTTCGCGCAACGGCGTCCGAACTAAACAAAGACCGCGAATGGCTAAAGAACCTCGGCAGAACAACTCGCCCGAACAGTTAACGGCGGAGATCGCGCGAACGCGGGACGCGGTTTCGCGCAATCTCACGGGTCTGCGCTATGAACTGGACTTTCCGCGTAAGATCCGGCGTTCGTTTCGACAGGAAACGATGCTCTGGATCGGCGCGGCCGTAGCCGTTGGCGTTCTGATCGCCGTCGCGCCGGCGCGGACGAAGAAGGTCTACGTCTCGCCGAAAAGCGGCAAAAAATCGAAGGGACGTCTGCTCGAAGCCGGCTTCGTGCTGGGCGCGTTGAAAATCGCGGCGAGTTTGCTTCGTCCGGTGATTGTCGACCTCGTGCGTGCGCGTTTGATTCAGGTGCCGCCGCCGCGCCCGTTGCCGCCGCCGAAGGCCTGGTGAACCGCTTCTATGCGTCCGCCGCGGCGGATCAGTAATTTCGGCAGCGCATCATGCTCGCAAAAATCCAGGTCACATCGACAAGGTCGCATCCACTTCCGCACGTGGACGGGTACTTGGAGGTCGGCCAGAAAACTGGTGCCTCCGATGTGCATCTCTCAGTCAACGCGCCGCCGCTCTGGCGGCTGCATGGAACGTTACAGCCGATTTGGCCGGATGCGCCGCGTCTTACGGCGGAAGATACCGCCGCCTTAGTCGCTGGTTTTATTCCCGAAATAAATCGGATTGAGCTGGCTGAGCGGGGCGATACCGACTTTGCCTATGCAAACCAATTCGCGCGTTATCGCACTAGTGTCGTGCGACAACGGCTTGGCACCGACATCGTCTTTCGCGTGATCAACACGCACGTGCGCACGATGGATGAGCTCGGGCTACCGCAGCACCTCAAGCTGCTGACGCGTTACCAAAATGGACTCATTCTCGTCACCGGATCAGTCGGCACCGGCAAATCGACAACGCTCGCCTCGATGGTCGAGCAAGTGAATATGGAACGGCGCGAACATATCATCACGCTCGAAGACCCGATCGAGTACATCATCAAGCCGAACAATTGCCATGTAACGCAGCGCGAAGTTTTCACTCATACGAAGTCATTCGCCGCCGCGTTACGCGCCGCGCTGCGTGAAGACCCGGATGTGGTCATGGTCGGCGAGATGCGCGATTTGGAAACGATTTCGCTCGCCATCACCGCATCCGAAACGGGGCATTTGGTCATGGCGACACTGCATACCAGCAATGCCTCGCGCACCCTAGATCGGTTGCTCGATGTCTTTCCATCAGACCAACAGGAGCAGATCCGTGTCATGGTCAGTGAGTCGTTGCGTGGCGTCCTGAGTCACCAGCTGATCCCGCGGAAAGATGGGGCTGGCCGGGTGCTGGCATTGGAAATCCTGACGAACACACCGGCGGTAGCGAACGTGATTCGCGAAGCCAAGACTTACATGCTGCCAGGCATCATTCAGACGGGCAAAAAGCAAGGCATGCAACTCATGGACGATGCACTCGTCGATCTTTACGAGCGCGGGCTGATCAGTGCCGAGGAAGCCTACGCGCGGGCCGAGCAAAAAGACGCGGTGCGCGCGCATGTGAGAGGATGAAGCTCGATGGCGTACCTTGACCAGTACCTCAACATCGTTGTGCGTCAGGGCGCGTCCGATCTGCACATTGGTGAAGGGCAGCCGCCCAAAATTCGCAAGCATGGCGACATCATGCCGATCCGCGAGCAACCCGTCGCGCGCGAGGAGGCAATGAGCATGTTGAGCGAAATCACTGGCGCGCAGAACTGGGAAATTTTCGAGCAACGGGGCGACCTCGACTTCGCCTACGAAATGGACGCCGCCTCGCGCTTTCGCTGCAATTACCTGAAACAGGCAAACGGTTATGGCGCGGTGTTTCGCTTGATCCCGACCAGAATCGCGTCGCTCGAGGAATTAGGAATTCCGGTGATAGTGAAGCAATTCGCCGAATTGCGTGGCGGCCTTGTCCTAGTTACGGGTCCGACTGGTTCCGGTAAAACGACCACGCAGGCTGCGCTGCTCGACTACATCAACCAAAATTTCTCGAAACATATCGTCACCATCGAGGAGCCGATCGAGTTCGTGCACGAAAACAAACGCAGCATCATCACGCAACGCGAGGTGCCTACCCACTCAGCGACATTTCCTGATGCGTTGAAGGCGTCGTTGCGCGAAGACGTGGACGCGCTGCTCCTCGGCGAAATGCGCGACTTGGAAACGATTTCGCTCGCGCTGACCGCGGCGGAGACGGGACTACTGGTTTTCGGCACGTTACACACGAACAATGCACGCAAAACAGTCGACCGGATGGTCGACGTGTTTCCGGCCGAGCGTCAGGCCCAGGCCCGAGCAATGCTCGCGAACTCGTTGCGCGGAGTTCTCGCGCAATTACTGCTGAAGCGCTGTGACCGGCCGGGCCGCATCGCCGTCAATGAAATCCTGATCGCGAATGCTGCGGTGGCGGCCATCATTCGTGAGGGCGCGACGCAAAAACTTCAGGACGTCATTGTTTCTGGAAAGGCGCGAGGCATGCAGTTCATGGACGACGCGATTTGGTCGCTCTTGGAGCAAGGCATCGTGTCGCCGCACGAGGCTTTCATGAAGGCGATCGACAAAAATCGCTTCAAGCCATTCCTGCCGCCGGAAGAGGAGCATCTCGCGGATGCCGCCGGAGCCGCGCCGGATGACGAGCGGCGTTTACCAGGAAATTTTGTGAAGCGCATTTCCCGGGCGACACGGGGCTGAACGATTGCCCGTCGACAATCCAGAGGATTTGATTCGCGTCCATCGGAACTACGTTTTTTCTCCAAAAAACACGATGACGTGGAAATCCCGCGCTCGGAATTGTCGAAGCCGAGCAAAAGAATGCTGCGCGCGTTTGCGAGCTCGAAGCCGAACACGCGAACGGCTGCCGCTGCGCACGCTTATGTATTACCTCGTTAGCTTCCAGGGTCCGCAATTTTACGATTTACTTTCAGATCGTCAGCCAAAAAACCCGTCTCATTGACACGGAAAAACGTGAATGGTACCGTCGCGCACTCTTTCAAGCCGGCTAGTGAGACCAGCTTAAGATTGACAATCGAACGACCGTGCACTCGTTATTGAATAGTCAAGTTTTAGTGCTGAACCGCCTCTGGCAGGCGGTTAACATCTGTACGGCACGGCGCGCCTTCGCGCTGGTCTACGCCGGTCACGCGCACGTTGTTTCCTACGACGAGGCGAACAATTTCCTCACGCACGATTTTGAGAGTTGGCGCGACTTTTCCGCCGCGGCGCCGGACCACGAGATGGTGACAACGATTTCGTGGAAGATCCGCGTACCGCGAGTCATCGTGCTGCTGTTTTTTGATCGTCTGCCAAAAAAAGAGGTAAAATTTACCCGGCACAATGTGTTCGAGCGCGACAAGAACACGTGCCAGTACTGTGGCCAGCTATTTGACCGTAACGATCTGAATCTCGATCACGTCGTGCCGCGAGATCGCGGCGGCCTAACAACTTGGGAAAATGTGGTTTGCTCCTGTGTCCGATGCAATACACGCAAGGGCAACCGCCTGCCGCGCGAAGCGCACATGACGCTAATTCGGAAGCCAAAGCGTCCGAAGTGGCGACCGTTTGTGCACGTCACGTTCGCGGCTCCGCAGCACGAAAGCTGGCGTCACTTTGTCGATCTTGCCTATTGGAATGTCGAGCTAAGCGACTAGGCCAGAGCGCCTAACGACTGATCGTCGACTTGGCGGCGACAGTTGCCGACTGAGGTTTGATTGCGCGCAAGATCGGCTGGGGATAAAGGCCGAAAAAAACTGTGGCGAAGGTCAATGTAGCCATTGTCGCACGGGAGATCGCGGTTAGCGGAATGGCAGAGTTAGTTGTGGGCGTCTGCCAGTACATCGCCCGTACCACTTTCAAGTAGTAATAAAATCCGCACGCGACGGTGATAATTCCGACGACCACCAGCGCAATTTGGTGTTGTTGAACGGCGGCATAGAAGATGAAAAACTTACCGAAGAATCCGGCTGTGAATGGAAGGCCAGCGAGCGAAAGCATGCCGATTAGGAGCGCAAAAGCGAGGAACGGCGAACGCTTGGCCAGCCCGTCAAAATCGGCGAGAGAGTCGCCGTTTTGCTGCTCGATGATCACGAGCACGGCAAAGCTCAGCAGGGTCATTAGCAAGTAGGCCGTCAAATAGAACACGACCGAGTTGCCGTCGAAACATGCCACTCCGATGAGGAGATAACCGGCGTGCGCAATACTGGAGTAGGCGAGCAGGCGTTTCAAGTTGTTCTGGGGAAGCGCAGCGAGGTTACCATAAAGGACAGTAAGCAGTGCCAAGAGCACCAGCACCCGCTGCATGTATGGCAGTAGTAAGAATGGGCGGAGAACGCGCAGGAGAACGACGAATCCAGCCGCCTTTGATCCAACGGAGAGAAATGCTGTAGTCGGTGTCGGAGCGCCTTGATATACATCCGGTACCCAGATTTGAAACGGCACGGCGGCGATTTTGAAACCGAGGGCGACCAAGACAAGCACCGCGCCAAAGAGCGCGGCGTCTTGACTTGCATCCGTGGTGGTTAGCGCGGCCGTTATTCGCTGTAGGTTCGTCTCGCCGGTCGCGCCAAACAC
>DASQXY010000184.1:0-4255 GCA_035639455.1 Chthoniobacterales bacterium
CTGGGCGGAATCGCCGTTGCCTATTTGTGTCGCAACGCGCTCGTGCTTGCTTTTCCCTCCCCGGCGGCGGGAATCGTAATTGATTTGCCGGGACAAATTGACTGGCGCGTGCTCGTGGCAAGCGTCGCGATCTGTATTGGCGCTACCATGCTCTTTGCGCTCATGCCGGCAATTCACGCCAGTCATGTCGATCTTTCGGGCGCATTGAAGAGTGAAGGCGGTGGCTTGGTTGCAGGAAGTGGCCGATCGCGCCTGCGCTCGGGGCTGGTTCTAGTTCAGGTGTCATTGAGCTTCGTCCTGCTGGCCGGGACCGGCTTGCTCTTGCAAAGCTTGCAGCGGATGGAGAACACAAGCCCGGGTTTCTCTACTGATGTGATTGTCTCGGGCGCGGACTTGTTCTCCGCCGGCTACAACTTGGAACGTGCCAAGTCATTCAGTAATCAATTACTTAACCGTTTGCGCGAAATTCCCGGCGTCCAATCGGCAACTCTGGCGCGGTTGATGCCATTTAGTTATGGGGTCTTTTCTTCCGCGCCGCTGGAGATTGAGGGCTATCAACCCGCGCCGGACGAGCAATTAAACTTATCCTACAACGAAGTTGCTGAGGATTACTTCAAAACACTCGGCATTCCAATTGTTGCCGGACGCGAATTTCAACGCACCGATGACGAAAACGCGGTGCCGGTCGCCATCATCAACGAAACCATGGCGGCAAAATATTGGCCCGGGAAAGATCCGATCGGGCAGCGATTCAAGGCTAAGGACCGCTGGCTGCAAATTGTCGGTATGGCCAAGAACGTGAACTACGAGAATAAGCTCGAGCTACCCAGATCATTCTTCTACGTGCCGTTGCGACAGAATTTCTTTGTCAGCAATAATCTTCTGATCCGCACGCACCAGACTCCGGCCGCGCTGAGGAATGCGCTCGTGCGCGAAGTCAAAGCGCTCGATGCCAACCTCGCGCCAACTCCCCCATTCCACGTGCAAGAACAAGTGGACAGGAAAGGTTACACGCAACGGCTCGCGGCAACGTTAATCGCGATCTTTGGTGCGATGGCGCTCTTTCTCGCCGCGATAGGCCTCTACGCCGTGATGTCGTATTCGGTTTCGCAGAGCACGCGCGAGCTCGGTATGCGCATGGCGCTCGGCGCCAACGCGAGCAATCTTCTGCGGCTGGTCATTTCGCGCGGTTTGCGTCTAACGACCTTGGGAGTTGTTGTCGGCGCAATCGCGGCGCTATTGCTCACGCGTCTGATGGGCAATCTTCTTTACAAAGTTAGTCCGCGCGACCCGCTCGCGTTTATCTCCGCCTTCATAGTCCTGACGGTGGTTGCCTTGGTCGCTTGTTTTCTGCCGGCCTGGCGTGCGGCGCGAGTCGATCCGGTGCAGGCTTTGCGAATGTGACCGTAATGAAAACAGCGAGACAGTGGCTCAAAATTGACAGCTTACGCTCCTCTGTTACGCGTGGTGTGCTCACCGGCACGCCTGCACCGTTTGCTTGCGTTTGTGGTTGCTCGATTTTCTCCCGGTTGTCCGGGAATAGGCGACTAAGTCCTTGCGACTGAACGATAGAGCGCCTGCGGAGGTTTTCTGAGATTCTCTCAACCACCAACCCGCTGACGCGCGAAACAGTTGCAGGCAACGTTTCCATTGGTTCCGCGTTAAACGGAGCTGGTCCCCGAAAGGGTAAAAACAATGGTGGCCTTGCCCAGTCTTTTTATTGCGACAATGGGCGAGTGCTGATCAGGACTCGACCGGGGCGTGTCGCTCAGCGGTCTAGATCCGGTAACGTGAATGCGATCGTCGTGTCTTGCGCGCGGTAATTCGACCAAAAGGATGCGCCATTGAAGGTGAGAGACCGCGCCGCGAACGGCACAATCGCGAGATCTTCGACGCGCGGTGCCTCTTCACGCGGGTCGAGACGCGCAATCACCCAGTCCTCATTTGGTTTCTCCACTCCACGCAAAACATACAGCGTTCCATTCACAAACGTGTGGCCGCAGATCTCCGCGCCGACGTCGATGTCACGAGTGATTTTGCCGCTTTGATTGTACTCGAGAATGCGTTTCTCGTACCACTGACTCAGGTAAACATGTTCGCCGTCGTAACTGAGGTACGAACCGGTAAAATCCGGACAAGCGAACAACTTCGAAAATCCGTCCTTCGGTGTGTAGCGATAGACATAGCGGTCGTCGTTCAGTCCTTTACCGATCGTGAAATGCATAGCGCCGTTTGTCGCGACGGCTGCCCAGACGATTCCGGGCGGGTCGATCTCGTCGATAATTTTCCAGTTGCCGACATCGATCTTGTAAAGTGTGCCAAGATCGCGCGAGCTCATCCAGAGCGCGCGGCCATCCCATGCCAAACCCTGCGGACTCACTGTCGGTGCCCGCAGTCGCTGTTGCTCTACAATAGATGGAAGGCTCATTGTTCTTCTTTGCTTTTGAATCGTCGGCTTTGCAACCGAAAGCGCGCTCTGATTTCCTCGACCACCGCAGTCGGCGGGCGATCGATGTCCAGGAGCACTACGCCTTCGCTCGGTTGCGGTTCTTCCAAATCCGCAAACTGGCTGCGCAACAATTCGGGCTCGAAGAAGTGGCCGGTCCTCGCAGTTAACCGCTGAGCGACAAGCGAAAAGTCTCCATGCAAAAACACCAGCTTCACATCATCGCTCACGCGCAGGTAATCGCGATACTTCTTCTTCAGCGCCGAACACGTCAGGATAGCGTTCTGCTGCGCGCCAAGACAGCTGTCGATTAGCTCGCGCAATCGCGCCAGCCACGGTTGTCGATCTTCATCTGTGAGTGGAATTCCGTTGTGCATCTTGTCAATGTTGGCGGGCGGATGAAAATCGTCGCCGTCGTAAAAATTCCAGCTGAGCTCGTGTGCCAGTAGTTGACCGATAGTGGTTTTACCGACACCGGCCACCCCGGAAATGACCACAACCATCTCTGCGGTGATTTGTCCTTCCTACTTTGTGCTTCCTACCTTCTACTTTGCCGCTGATGCACAAGCCTGAGGACCGCAGTTTCATTGGCCACCCGCGCGGCCTCGGCTATATCGCGTTCACCGAGGCGTGGGAACGCTTCTCTTACTACGGAATGCAGTCGTTGCTCGTGCTCTACATGGTGCACCGGCTGCTTTATCCAGGCCACATCGAGCGCATCGCCGGCTTCGGCCCATTTCGGCACGCGCTTGAAACCGTTTATCGGGGTCACCTCGATGTTCAACCGCTTGCCTCTGCGATTTTCGGTCTCTACACGGGCCTCGTTTATCTCACACCGATCGCCGGTGGATTTATCGCCGATCGTCTGCTCGGTCGCACCCGGACGATTACGATCGGTGCGTTGCTGATGGCGGCGGGCCATTTCTTGATGGCCTTTGACGTCACATTCCTCCTCGCGCTCACTTGCCTCCTCACCGGCGTCGGTTGCTTCAAAGGCAATCTCGCCAGCCAAGTCGGCGCGCTGTATTCGACCGGCGACAATCGCCGCGCCGATGCGTTTCAAATTTACTACATCTTCATTAACGCCGGCGTGATCATTTCCCCGCTTATTACCGGCACGCTCGGCGAAGTTTACGGGTGGCATTGGGGGTTCGGCGCCGCCGGCATCGGCATGCTTATTGGCCTAACGATTTACCTTTCCGGCCGCAAGTATTTGCCACCTGATTCGCCAGTTGTGGAGAAAAGCGCGAATCCACCAAAACCTCGCCTTACGCGCCGTGAGAAAACGGCAATCCTCGCGTTGTTCGTCCTCTTGCCGGTGCTCACGATGGCGATCATAGGCAACCAGCAAATCTTCAATGCGTATCTCGTGTGGGCGGAGCGCAGCGCCGATTTAATTTTCTTCGGCAAAAAAATGCCCACCACGTGGCTGATCACGCTCGACTCAATTGTGTCGGTCAGCTTTCTCGCCGGTGTGGTCGTGTTCTGGCGGTTGTGGGCGAAAAAATTTCCCGAACCGGCAGAGATCACCAAAATCGGTATCGGCAGTCTTGTCGCGGTGACTGGATTCATCTCGCTCGCGATCGGCGCGGCGCTGGCCGCGAGCTCGGCTACGAAAGTATCCATGGGTTGGCTCGTCACGTTTCACGTCCTCAACAGCATCGGTTTCGCCAACATCTTTCCGGTGTCACTCGCGCTCTATGCGCGCGTCGCCCCAGCCGCATTGTCTGCGACGATCATCGGCGTTTATTACCTCGCGTTCTTTGCCGCGAACAACCTCGTAGGCACAATCGGCGGTCTTCTCGAAAA
>DASQXY010000185.1:0-4484 GCA_035639455.1 Chthoniobacterales bacterium
AGTCGGTCAGCCGACACGCGCCCGCCATTCGGCGTCCCGATGATGAAAAGCTGACCAAAATCAAACGCTGCGTGCCACGCCAACCGCCCACCAGAGCGAGCCAGTGACACGGACGCTGAGGCACATCAGCAGACCGAGCGCGAAGATCATTCCGATGTCGATGGCATTTTCGTGCGGCTTCTCGAGATGATCGCCGGCGAATATCCCGGTCGTAATCAGGGCCGCCGGCCAAAAACCGGCGCCGCGCCAGAGCGACTGCAGCGCATAACCGCGAAAGAGGTATTCCTCAGTAAGGCCTACGAACAACATCGCCATAAGCCACGAAAGTGGCGACGCCAGAATTGTGACCCCATGCAATGCGAGACGATGAATGCGCATTCCGCCAGCAAGGAGCATGGCCGCGCCCACAAATACGACCATTGCCAGAGCGGCGAGCACGCCATTCCAAAACAGGCCGCTAAATGCTTTGTTGACCGGCAAGCCGTAACTGTCGACCCGCCGGCGCTCCAACAACGCGGCTATGCCGCTCACGACCAGGATGAAAATCAGATCGACGCCGTCGCTCACGAAAATGGCTGGGGCGCTTAGTGCGTGTGGATCGGTATGAAGCTGCGAGGCAGCGAATTCGACTACCGGCTTTTCGCAGAACTGAATGAGAAGAACAATAGCCGCCGCGAAAAGAAGAAACCGCCAGCCCTGACGCAGACCGTCCGGCCCGATGAACGCCCACCTGAGCGCCTCCATAGCTCGTCTAGCCTAACAAATCAGATCATCAGAACTCACGTCTGACGTTCGACTCCGAGGCCGTTCGTTAGGCGCGTTAAGTCGGCGCGCCGCTGGAGAGGATCGGCTCGGTTGCGATCTCATCGAGCGTTGGCTGCTGCGATTGCAGGTAAGTGCGGCCTTTATAGTAGCGGGCGACAAAGACGAACACGACCGAGGCGACGAACATCAGAACCGTGAAGAAGGAGAAGTATTGGAAATCGGTCAACTTGCGCGTACCATCGGGATTCAGATCCCAGGCGTTAAAGCGTGCATCGAAAAACTCGCCGGCTGCGACTGTGAGTAGCCACAGCGCCATGACCGAGCTCTTCATCGAGTTCGGCGCCTGAGTGTAGGAAAACTCCAGGCCGGTGATCGAGACCATCGCTTCACCTAGCGTAAGGATGATGTAAGCGAGGAATTGCCAGTTCACGCTCGGGCGCAGACCGACATCGATTTGCCCCTGAATCCAGACGATCACGACGAACGAGAGCGCAGTGAGAAACAACCCGATGCCGATCTTGCGCAGCGGCGTTAAGGGAAACACGCGGTCAATCGCCGGGTAGATGACATAATTGACCAGCGGGATGAAAAGCAGAATCAGAATCGGATTCGCGGTCTGTACCTGCGCGGCGATTAAGTCCATCCCTAACCAGTGCAGATTCATTTTCTCCGCCTGCAAGGTCCATTCGATGCCGTTGCTCATCCCCCAGAGCGCCCAGAAAAACAGGATGAACGCGTAAACCATGGCGATGCGCCCGATCGTGGCGAGGCCCTCGCGGCTAAATGTTTCGCGGAGATACCCGAGACCCGCCGGCGGGACGTGCACCATTTTATTGCGGCCGCCCCAGAAAAATAATGTCGCGATGAACATGGCAATACCAGGAACTCCGAAGCCCCAGCGTGGCCCATAGTGCGGATTCGCGAGGAGCCATGGGCAGAGCAGCGTCGAAATAAACGACCCAGCATTGATCGAAAAATAGAACCAGCCAAACATCTTCGAGAGCAAATGCTTGTTCGAGTCGCCGAACTGATCGCCAACGTTTGCGGAGACGCAGGGTTTGATGCCGCCGGCGCCGAGACAGATCAGCGCCAGGCCGATGGCGAGCATGTAGCGCTCGCCAAACGCGATCGCCCAGGGCGAGTCCATGAACGCGAGCGTGAGATGGCCGAGACAGTAGACAATCGAAAGTGAGAGTATCGTCCAGTATTTGCCGAGCCAACCGTCGGCGATGATCGCGCCGAGGATTGGGAGGAAATAGACGCCGGTAACAAAGTAATGGCTGTATTTGTAAGCTTCGTTAGGCGCCATCGGCGCGAGCACGCCCGAGTTGTTGAGGATGTAATGCGCCATGAACACGGTCAGGATGCCTTTCATGCCGTAATAGCTAAACCGCTCGGCCGCTTCGTTGCCGATGATGAACGGCACGCCAGGCGGCATGCGCGTAATGTTTGGCGGCGAGGTCAGATATTTGTGTTTAGCCATCGGTGGCTCGTTACCTAACGAGGTTTAGTCGCGCGAAAAAATTCTACCGGCGTTGGCTTTGGTGAGGTTGAAGAAGACGTCGATTTTTGTTCGGGCGAAACTGCAGGTCCGGCAGATTCGGCGGGCGGTTCGAGGCGTTCGCGCTGCACTTCCGGCATTTCGCCGACGTGATGCTTATCGCACGCGCAAATCAGAACGAGCAAAGCGCACACCGAAATTGCGGCGCAACTGCGCGGAGCAACTCGCATAGGCGCAGGACATTAATAATCAGCAGGCGCAGCGCAAGGTGAAAGCGCGGCGGTATACGTCGCGCTCGGATGTACAGCTGGCATAAGAGTTGATTGAAACACGCGCTCGCCAGATTACTGTCCCTGCCGAACGTGGCACGTCCCCTCAAGAACAGTGCTTGGAACGAAGTGTTTGCTCTCGTTCTGCTTTTTCTCGGTACGCTGCTGTTCCTCGCGCTGATCTCTTACACGCCCAAGGATTTGCCAGCGTGGATTCCATGGAGCTATCTCTCGCCGCCGAATCGCCCGGCACAAAATTTCATCGGCTGGTTCGGCGCGGTTCTCGCCAGCATCTGTTATTTCGTTCTCGGCGCGGCTTCATACTTAATTCCGGCCATCCTTCTTGGATTCGGCGCGGTCAAACTGTTTCACCCGAGCTTGCGTGTAACAAAACGGCTGCCATGGATTGTTCTCTTCCTCGTATCCGGCGCGTGCTTGTTGCAGTTGCAGACATCGCACTTCCTCGGCTGGAAAAATGCGTTCAACATTCCGGGCCCGGGCGGCTGGATGGGCTCCTTTCTTGGCAAAAGGATCCTGCTCAACTCGATGGGCGTCGTCGGGTCGATTCTATTGGTCGCCGCTGTCTATATCGCGACCCTCATTCTCATGACCGGTTTGCGTCCCGTTCACGTCCTCAGGCAAACAGTTGCCGGGGCGCGGCGCGTCGCCGTCAAGCTGCACGAGTGGCGAATCCAACAGCAGTTGCGCAGGGCCGACGCGAAAGAGCAACTCGCCATCAGCCAGCGCGAGTTGGCGAAGCAACGCCGGAAGATCGAGAAGGAACTGAAGAAGAAAGGCGCAGCCGTGCGCCAGCCGATCGCGCCATCGATCTCGCCGGAGGAACTGGCAAATCGGCCGGCGCCGAGAGTCGTTGATGCGACAGCGCTGCCGAACGAGCCAGTCGTCGCGGGACGAAAACCGACGCTTGCGGAGCTGCGAGCCACGTCGGAAGGGTCGAAAATTGCTCCCGGCCTAATAGGTCGCACGTGGAACGCGAAAAGCTACGCGCTACCGGGATTGGAATTACTGGACGAACATGATCCGGAAGGACGCGGTGGGACGGACCCGACCGAATTGCAGCGGGTCCAACAAACGTTGATCGACACGCTGGCGCAATTTGGGATTGCCGTCGCGCCGGGTGACATCACGAGAGGACCGACCATTACACGGTACGAAGTTTATCCGGCCAAAGGCGTGCGCGTAGACAAGATCGTCAGTCTGGAGCGTGATCTCGCCCGCGCAACGCGCGCCGAGCGAATCAACATCCTGGCCCCAATTCCAGGCAAAGACACAGTTGGGATCGAGCTGGCGAACACGCGCAAGGTCACCGTCACGCTGCGCGAACTTCTCGAATCAGTCGACTGGGGAGAAGCGAAGGCACGCGCCAAAATTCCGCTCGCCCTTGGCAAGGACGTATACGGTAAGGCGATTATCGCCGATCTCGCGCAGATGCCGCACCTGCTCGTCGCGGGCACAACGGGGAGCGGGAAGAGCGTCTGCATTAACGGCCTCGTCGCGAGCATGCTCTTCCGCTTCACGCCGGAAGAACTGCAGTTCATCATGATCGACCCAAAAGTCGTTGAGCTGCAGATCTACGCCAACCTGCCGCACTTGCGCTACCCGGTTATCACCGATCCGAAAAAAGTGCTGCTCGTTCTGCGTGGATTGATCGAAGAAATGGAACGACGTTACAAAATCTTCGCCAAAATCGGCGCCCGCAACATCATCGGCTTTAACGCCCGACCAACGAAAAAGAAAGATGTCGATGTTAAGGCTGAATCTGTAGGCGGGAATGAACTCCACGGTGCACGGTCGGCGACTGCCCCTGCAAAAGAACAAGATCAGATCCCTGACAAGCTGCCCTACATCGTCGTGGTAATCGACGAGCTCGCCGATCTCATGCAGACAGCGCCGGCAGACGTGGAGAGCGCGATCGCGCGGATTACGCA
>DASQXY010000186.1:0-4017 GCA_035639455.1 Chthoniobacterales bacterium
TGGAAGACGACTTTATCGCGGCGGTGAAATCAAAAGGCCGCATCCGACCGCATCCTGACTTCGAGGACGGCGTGCGCTACATGCGCGTCGTGCAGGCCGTCGCCGACTCCCGCGCGCGCAATGAGTGGGTCGAGATTAAGAAGTGAATTAGTGCGCGCCGATGGCGCGGGCGAGAACGTAACCGATCAAGCCAGTAGCTGGCAGGGTGAAAATCCATGCCCAGATGATCCGCTCGACGGTCAGCCATTTGACCCCGCTGAAGCGTTTCACCGCGCCGACTCCCATGATTGATGTCGAGATGACATGCGTGGTTGAGAGCGGGATGCCGTAAAAGCTCGCGCCTTGAATAATTAACGCGGCGGTCGTTTCCGCGGCAAATCCGTGCACCGGTTGCAATTTCACGACGCGATGGCCAAGTGTCCGGATAATTCGCCAGCCGCCGGCAGCGGTGCCGACGGCCATCATAATGGCGCATATAACCTTCACCCACACCGGAATCGCGCCGAATGTCGGCGTCCGCAGAAAATGAAACAGTGGTGTCACATTATCGAAGCTGCCGGCTTTCGTTCCGGTAAAGAGCGCGAGCGTGATAATGCCCATCGTCTTTTGCGCGTCGTTGGTGCCATGGCTGTGCGCCATCCATGCAGCGCTGAGCAGCTGCAATTTGCCAAAAATCGAGTGCACCATGTAGGGAGTGAACCGGTGCAGTGCGACAAAAAGCACGAACATCAAGATGGCGCCGACGATAAATCCAGCAATCGGCGAGGTAAACATTGGTAGAACGACTTTCGGCCACAGCCCGGCGTTCCATTTCAAGACCGACGAATTGCCGTGTGCCGTCGCCAGCGCGGCGCCGCACAATCCACCGATTAGTGCATGACTTGAGCTCGACGGCAGTCCGACCCACCACGTGAGGATATTCCAGCCAAAAGCCGCGATCAGCGCGCAGAGCACGCTGCCGAGGGTGACAACGTTCGTGTCGACGAGACCTTTACCAACGGTCGAAGCGACTGCGCCGCCGAGCAGCGCGCCGATCAGATTGAACACGGTGGCCATGATGATGGCCTGACGGGGCGTGAGCACTTTGGTCGACACCACAGTAGCGATGGCGTTGGCCGCGTCGTGAAAACCGTTGCTGTATTCGAACACCAATGCGGTGATGACAACCGCTATGAAAAGCAACATGTCGATTTTGTGCCGCCGACGCGGGACGGCGAATTACGAATATTTAAGGACAGTTTGCAGGACGATGTTGCCTGCGTCGCGGCAGCGGTCGATCACCTTCTCGAGTAGCTCGTAAATATCGCGCAGGAAGACGATGTGCTTCGGGTCATAATTGCCATGGTAAAGATCCCGTAGCAGCTCGAGCTCGAGATGATCGGCGTCCCCTTCAATGGCCTGGAGCTTGGCATTCATCTCACGGGCGGTATGGATATCGGTCCCTTTGCGCAACGCGCGCACCATTGCCAGCACCGTCTCAGCCGCACGATCGAGCAGGTCGACTTGTTTGCGGAAACTCATTTTCGGTAAATCCTGTGGACAAATGAGCATCCGCTCGCCGATTTTCTCGACCGTCTTCGGAATCTTGTAGAGCGCGGAGGCGAGCGCCTGGATATCTTCTCTCTCCAGCGGGGTAATAAAAGTCTTCGACAGTTCCTCGGTAAGTTGCTGCGTGATGCGTTTGTCCTCGCGCCGGCTTTCCGCAAACGCAGCCAGATCGCGAGAAGAATCGTTGTTGTCGATTTTTTGCAAAAGATCGACAAGATGGTGAACGCTGGAGTCGGCCTGCTTCGCGCTGGCTTCCAGCAGATCGAAAAATTTCTCGTCGTGTCCGAGGAAACGTCCGATTGAGATCATAAAACGGCTGTGTCTCTAAAGCATTGCACCACGCATAATTACCAGGGCAATACTGAAGTATATGACAAGTCCGGTCACGTCCACCAGCGTGGCGACGAAAGGCGCGGAAGACGTCGCCGGATCGGCGCCGACTCGACGGAGAAGAAACGGCAGCATCGAGCCGGAAAGCGAGCCCCACAGGACAACACCGACGAGCGCCGCGCCCACAGTGAGAGCAACCAGCGGCCAGTGTGGTCCGTACACTTGCCGATGCATGTAGCGCTGGCCAACAATCGACCAAACCGTTACTCGAGCGGCGCCAATTGCACCAAGAATTGCGCCCAGTGAGAGACCGGCGCGAATTTCCCGGCCCGCCACGCGCCACCAATCGCGCAGCGTCACTTCGCCCAATGCCATGGCACGAATGATCAAGGTGGATGCTTGCGATCCAGAGTTGCCGCCACTGGAAATGATGAGCGGCAAAAACAACGCCAACACGACGGCCTTGGCGATTTCATCCTGGTAATTCGCCATCGCAGTTGCGGTGAGCATTTCCCCGAGAAAGAGAATGACGAGCCAGCCGGCGCGCTTGCGCACCATTCGCCAAAGCGAGATGCGCATGTAAGGCTCGTCCAACGCTTCCAAGCCGCCAAACTTCTGGATGTCTTCGGTCGCTTCCTCTTCTGCGACGTCGAGCATGTCGTCGCTCGTAACGATTCCGACTAGCACGCCATTGGAATCGATCACCGGCAGCGCAGCCCGGTCATATTTCCGAAATG
The DNA here is from genome assembly GCA_035639455.1 of Chthoniobacterales bacterium. Taxonomy (GTDB): domain Bacteria; phylum Verrucomicrobiota; class Verrucomicrobiia; order Chthoniobacterales; family UBA10450; genus AV17. The sequence goes on from DASQXY010000186.1 coordinate 2,616, forward strand.
CGTTCAGTGCCTCCTCTTGGCTATCGTTGACCCTCAGGGCGACAAATGTGTGGTCGCGAAACTTGCTCACTTTCGTGCTCAGCGGCCGCAGCAGAAACTCCCGAATCCGCAGGTCGTCGATCAATTTTCCGCGATCGTCCACGACATAGATCACGTTGAGTGTCTCGCTGTCCTGGCCGTTCTCTCGAATGAAGTCGAGGACTTCCTTCACCGCCCAGTCCTCGTGCACGGCGATGAAATCTGGCGTCATTAACCGGCCGACGCTGCCCTCCGGATAACCGAGCAACGCCTGCGCGATTTGGCGCTCCTCCGGAGTAAGCAGCTTAATTAACTGCCGCGCCGCCGCGCTCGGCAGTTCCTCCAGCAGCGCGGTGCGATCGTCCGGCGACATCTCGTTCAAGATGGCAACGACCTCTTCGTGCGCCATGCCGTGCAACAGCTCCTGCTGCGCTTCAACGTCGAGATACTCGAAAACGTCGGCCGCCAGCGCGTGTGGCAGGACACGAAAAATGATGACGCGTTCGTTCTCCGGTTGATCGAGAATTACTTCGGCGACATCGGCCGGCGGCCATTCGCGAAACAACTCGCGGAGCGCAGTGAAATTCCGCGCCGCGATGAGCCCCTGAATCTCAGGAGCGAGAAGTTTGCCAACCATAAATATGCCGCCGCAATTGTAGCGGCGCTTGTACCAACCGCCGAATTGAAAAACAAGCGCCTCGGCGATTTTGTCTGCTCTTGGCAATCCGAGGAAACGCGCCAATATGAATCCGATGAGCGCGACCGCGATGGCGGCGATGATCCGGCGCACGAATGAGAACGGAATTTGTGTGCTGACGTTCGATCGGCCTGAATCCGGCGCGAATATTTTTGATTACTCCACGATCAAAGAACTCGACGCGCACCTCGACGCGATCGACCGCGATGCCTCGCTTCGTGGGCTGATCATCGCTTCTGCCAAGAAGTCGATCTTCATAGCTGGCGCTGATCTGAACACACTTTTGCATGAGGCCCAAAGCGGACAAATGCGCCAGTTCATTGCCGAAGGACAGCGCGTATTTAATCGCATTGCCACCCTGCAGATTCCCACCACCGCCGCAATTCATGGGGCGTGTGCGGGCGGTGGATACGAGATTACGCTCGCTTGTGATTACCGCGTCGCTTCCGACGATCCAGCGACGCGGATTGGTCTGCCGGAAACGACGCTCGGCCTCGTCCCGGCCTGGGGCGGTTGCACACGTTTGCCGCGGTTGATTGGGCTCAACGCCGCCAGTGAAGTGATTCTGAAAGGCAAACTCTACAGTGCGCGCGAGGCGCTGCAGGTCGGACTGGTGGACGAGGTGGTTTCTCGTGAGCAACTGCTCGATGCTGCTCGGGCCAAAATTGGGCAAGCAAAAAGAGCCGC
>DASQXY010000187.1:0-20895 GCA_035639455.1 Chthoniobacterales bacterium
GCCATTTATTTTGCTTGTTCTTTCCTTTCTTCCTTTTTCCTGCGGAATAACGAACGGCGCTTCTTCTCCGGCTCGCCCGGCGCCGCAGCGGGTTCCTGTGTCGCGCGTTCGCGCGATTGTTCCGCTGATTTCACGTCAAACTTAAAATGCGCTGTCACGTCGTGATGCAACTTGATCGCGACCTCGTGTTCGCCGGTATCTTTGATCGGCCCGTCGAGCACGATTTTGTGACGATCGATCTCCTGGCCGATCTCGTTTTTCAGCCGGTTCACTATGTCCTGCGTCGTGACCGATCCGAAAGCCTTGCCGGTTTCGCCGGTCGCAAGCGTGAAGGTCACGCGCAGTTTGCCAATGCGGCGCGCCAGTTCTTCCGCCTCATTCAGCTCGCGTGCTTCGCGCTCGGCGCGCTTCTTCTTCAGATTGTCCAGCTGACGCAACGCGGCTGGCGTTACTTCGTACGCCTTGCCGCGCGGGAGCAGGTAATTGCGCGCGTAGCCGCGGCGCACTTTCACCACGTCGGCTTCCGCCCCAAGTCCCGGCACGTTTTCGGTGAGAATGACTTCAGTGGAGGGCATCTCGATTCAAAACTTCGCTCGCGAAATTTTTCGGGCGAGCGACGCGTCATCAAAGCAGCGTGCTGATTGCCTGTCAACGCGCCGATTAAAAAAGTGGCGCAACTTTTCAAGTTGCGTCGGCAAGTTGGAAACTTGCCCCACTCTCTACATCATGCCGAGTTTCATCCGCCCTGCTTCGCTGATCATGTTCTGGTTCCACGGCGGATCCCAGACGAGCTGCACGTCGGCTTCATCTACCCCGTCGATTGACAAAATTTTCGCCTGGGCGTCGTGGGCGATCGCTGGTCCCATGCCGCAGCCTGGCGCGGTTAGCGTCATTTTCACTTCGACCCGTGTGCCGCCGTCGTCTTTTCTGATCAACCGGCAGTCGTAAACCAAACCAAGATCGACAATATTGACCGGGATCTCCGGATCGTAACACTGGCGTAATTGGTTCCAGACATCTTGCTCTGAAACTTCGCCATTCGTTCGTACTGCGGCCGTTGTCTCCACTTGTGCCTGCGGCTTCTCTAGCCCAAGCGCGTCCACATCTCTCTCGGCGATGCGCGACAGACCGTGTGGCGTTGCCACTGTATAACTCCCGCCCAAAGTCTGGGTGATCACCCCTCGGGTCCCTTTCTCCAGCGTAAACTTTCGTCCGCTCGGGATCTCAATCGCCTCGACGTCTCGGCTCAAACTGAATTCGCTATTCTCGTGCATGGTTCTTCTAACCTAATTCTCGCGATGCGTCGCGCAAACCCAGTCGTGGGGGAGCACAGCTGCCAGGGTTCGCGAAGAATGTCGCCGGGAGCTGTGGACGACTGCAGGCCAGCGGCCTACGCTCTCCAGAATCACAGCTTTGCTGGCTCTTCCAGCAATTCGATGACGCGATTTAGTAAACGCGCTGCGCCGCCCCCATCGATGCTGCGATGATCGAAGCTCAACGTGATCTGCGCTTCGGTTTTCGGGACAAAGTCACTTTTCGTTTCGTCCCACACCGGAAGTCTTTTGCCCGCACCGAGCCCGAGCAACAGCGTTTGATCGGGCAGGGGAATGGGCGTGCCCCATTCGACCCCAAAGATCCCGAAATTAGAAACCGTCGCAATCCCACCGGATTGCATGTCAGGAGAGATCCGCCGTTTGCGCGCTAGATCAACGAGCTCCTGGTACTTTGACGTCAGGTCGGCAAGTGAAATTTTATCGGCAGAGCGAATCACCGGCACCATGATGCCATCTTCGGCTTCGACAGCAATGCCGAGGTCAATTGAGTTGGATTGAACGACGCGGTTGCCGATCAATTTCGCCCCGGCTTTCGGATTCTCTGCGAGCGCGAGCGCGAGCGCACGTAACGCGTAAAGGCCCGGCCCAGGCTTGGGTTCGCGAGATTGTCGCTCCCGCAAAACGGGATCGAGATTCACTGATGAGCCGACAGTTGAAAGTGGTCGGATCCAACTGCGGCGCATGGCGTCGGCAACGCCCGTGCGGATCGCGGATGCCTCCTGCGCCTTCTCGTCGTCGATCTTGTGCAGGAAATTCTCGAGATCTTTGATTGTGATGCGATTCCCCGTGCCGCTGCCGCTAATTCCGGCGAGATCCGCGGGTGTTAATTGCAGTTCCGCCATGCGGGCACGGACGCGCGGCGACAGAAAGCCCGGCCCCTTTAGCATTGCTGGAACCGGCAGTCCCCCGGTGCGCGGTTTGGTTGCTCCATCGCCACCGCGCGCGGCAATCTCTTCCTCACGTGCGGGCGCAACTTCTTGATCGGCTCGCGCGGGGATTTCTTCTGCGACTGTTCGTTGCGGCGGGGCCGGGGCGGTCTTCTTGAACCGCGCCGCGTCGGCTTCGCTCGCTTCCACGTAGCCGAGGACGGCGCCGATCGGGTAAGTTTCTTTCAGCTGGGCCGTGATCTTGTCGACTTTACCTTTGCATGGCGTGGTCACGCCCATGACAGCCTTGTTCGTTTCAACGTCGATGATTTCCTGGTCGGCCACGACTTCGTCGCCGGGTTTGACCTTGATGTCGACAATCGTTGCTTCAGCGATCGATTCGCCTAACTGCGGCATGATGATCGGGACCTGCGGCATAGGTTTATTCGCGAAGCAGTTGTTGCGCTTTTGTGACGATGTTTTGCGCGTTTGGGCGATGCGCGCTCCAGAGATTCGGGTGATACGGAATTGGTGTGTCTTTCGCGTTGATCCGCAGGGGCGCGGCATCGAGCAGATGAAAACCTTGGCTCGCGACGCGCGCAATCACTTCCGCGGTTGCGCCACCCCAGGGAAATGATTCGCCTACGCAAAGCAACCGCGCCGTGCGCGCAACGGACGCGAGCACCGTACCTGTGTCGAGCGGTTTGACGGTACGAAGATCGACAACTTCGATTTCAAACCCTTCGCCCGCAAGTTCGTCCGATGCGGCGAGCGCTTCCTGCACCATCGCGCTGTAGGCGACAATCGTTAGATCGCGACCTTCGCGCGCGATTCGCGCTTTGCCGACCGGTAAACCTTCGGTCGGCAGGTCGTCGGCCTTAAGATGGTAGTAAAGATATTTGTGCTCGCAGTAGATAACCGGGTCATCGATCGCCACCGCTTCGATCAACATCGTATAGGCGTCTTCCACCGTTGCGGGGGTCATGACGATCAAACCCGGGTAATGCGCGTAGATCGACTCCATCGACTGGCTGTGAAACGGACCGCTGCCTTTCGTACCGCCTGAGGGAAGGCGGATCGTAATCGGCACCGGCACGTTGGTGCGCCAATACTCTGTCCCGGCATGGTTCAGAATCTGGTTCAAAGCGAGGCTGGAGAAATCTGCGAACTGCATCTCGACAATCGGGCGCATTCCGTGCATCGCTGCGCCGATCGCGGTACCGACCATCGCGTCTTCGCTGATTGGCGTGTTTAAAACGCGCCCAGGAAATTCACGCGCCAGCCCCTTCGTTGCTTTGAAGGCGCCGCCGAATGTGCCGCCGACATCCTGCCCGTAAATGAAGACTCGTTCGTCTTCGCGCAGCAGCCTCGCCTGTGCCTCGCGGATCGCCTCCAGATAAGTGATGCTCATGCCTTCTGCCGCGTTAAATCATTAAACCGTTGAATCGGACGCATCATTAAGCCGGTTCGGCGTGATCAGCGAGTTCGCGTGTCGAGATCGCGCACCAATCTTCTTCTGCGCCCTCCGGCGAGGGCTCCTTCTGCGCTGTCGCGATCGCCTCATCCACTTGCCCGACCGCATCTTCACGCCACGACTGCAGCGTTGCCGGATCGAGCAAGTCGTAATCGAGAACCTTTTTCTCCGCCAACTTTAAACAATCCTGCGCAAAGGGTTGGCGCTTGATTTCATCCGTCACGTAGCTCGCGTCATCGTGCTCGCCATGGCCGGACAAACGCAGAATCTCGGCGACGACTAATTGGGGCGGGCGGCCAGCTCGGGCGCGCTTGACGGCGCTGCCAATGATGTCAAGACACTGGCTCAGATCGGTTCCGTCAAGGTTGTAGCCTTCAAAGCCGTAGCCTTTCGCGCGGTCAAGTAGTTGTTCGCAAGCGAACTCCCGTTCATTCGGCGTCGAATACGCGTAGTGATTGTTCGTTGCAACGACGACCAGCGGTACTTGCTCCACCGCTGCGAGATTCATGCCTTCGTGAAACGAGCCGGTCTGCATCCCGCCTTCGCCGATACAAGTAAGACCGATAAACCCTTTCTCGCCGCGAAAACGTTTCGCCATCAACGCGCCAACAGTCATCGACACCATCGCGCCGAGATGACTGATCATCGCGAGCTGGCCGTCTCGTGGATTGCCGCGGTGGATGTTCCCGTCGCGTCCACGCATCGGGCCGAGGCGCGATCCGAGATATGTGCGCGTGACGTCGATGAGCGGTTCCCCGAAAGCCGAGCGGCCGGCTTGGTCGCGTATCAACGGCGCGAAGATGTCGCCCTTCTGCAAAAACAAGCCGCACGCAACGCTGACTGCTTCCTGTCCTTTGCCGATATAAACGCCGCCCGTGATTTGGCCACCCCGATACAGACTGACCAGCTTTTCTTCCAGCGTTCGCGCCAGGAGCATCCAGCGAAATGCTTCTAAAAATCGCTCGTGCGGCGCAGCCTTTTTCGGCGTGGATTTCTTGCTGCGCGCTGCTGTCTGAAGCATCGGGCAATTTTACGCAAGATCGACAAACGCGCGCAAAAATTTTTCGGGTGTGCGCGCGTGGATTCCGCCTGCATATCTCGCGTGTTCTCTTTGTTTTTTTGGGTCTCGCTAAAAAATCTTCTCTAAAAGTTCGCGTTATGAGACGCAATCGCCAGCACGCGAGGCGCGTGAGGTACGCAGAAAAAATTAGCGCGCGATCCAATTCGCCGGTTCTTCGCTGTCGCCGTTCTCGGCTACCGCGAGCGGCCGTTGGGGCGAGATTCTTTCGCTTACCGGAGCTCTCTGTTCGGGAGCGGCCGCCGGCGTCAATCGCACCGTCACCAGTTTGCTTACTCCGCGCTCTTCCATCGTTACGCCATAGAGAATGTCGGCCTTAACAATGGTTCGTTTATTGTGCGTAATGATGATGAATTGGCTTTGACTAACGAATCTCTCGAGGATCGACAGAAAACGGTTGATGCTTGTTTCGTCGAGCGGCGCGTCAATTTCATCGAGCACGCAAAACGGACTCGGGCGCACCATGTAAATCGCGAACAGCAATGCAATCGCGACCATCGATCGTTCGCCACCGCTCAGTAACGAAATACTTTGCAATTGTTTGCCCGGCGGCTTGGCCGTGATCTCGATGCCGCAGTTGAGCGGATCGTTTTCGTCGAGCAACGACAGATCGGCGCGGCCGCCGCCGAAGATTTCCGCAAACATTTCGCGGAAATTGAGCCGGATCTGCGCGAACGTATCGGCGAACATCTTTTTGGTCGTCGTATTGATCCGCGCGATGACTTCGAGCAGCTCGCGTCGTGAGTTGGTTAGGTCGGTATTCTGCGCTTCGAGAAACGTATAGCGCTGTTCGAGCTCGTCGTACTCCTGCACGGCCTCGAGATTGACCGGGCCCATGTTGTCGAGCTGCTGGGTGAGATCGGCAATCAGGTTTTGTAGTTCCTCATCCCTGAAATCGGCAGCTAGGTGGATCGCGCTCTCCGAGCGCGATGCTAAATTCGACACCGCTTCGCCGCCATTAGCACCATCTCCCGCGGAGCGGTCGATCAAACGCTTGAGTTGCGCGCGTAGCGTTTTCTCGAATAGCGATTGGTCGAGTTCGGTAGTACGAAGGTCGACATGGTACTGGCGCTCAGTACGCTCGGCGAGATGCTGAATTTGCATGTGGAGCTGTGACTCCCGGACTTGTTGTTCCGCGCGGTCACTCTGGAGCTGGCTGAGCAAATTGCGCAGGTCTCGGAGCGCGCTTTCCCGCCGTTCAACGTCTGCGACGTGCATCGCACGCGTTTGACCGAGCGCCTCGCCCCGTTTTTGTAACTCCGTCGTGTGGGTCATTTCAGCGGCGATTAGTCGTTCGGCTTCCTCAGATTCGTTTGCCTGGACAGCGAGTTTGTTTTCGTAATTCGTTATGTCAGCGCGGCGTGCTGCAACAAGCTCGGCGAGTTCGCCCTCGCGCACCCGCATGGCCTCGCGTTGCGCGCCCAGGTTGTCGTACCGCTGCTGCTCAGTCACGAGAGCAAGTTTCCGGTCGCTGATTTGTTCGCGTGCGCGTTCCTCCTGTAGGCGCGCTTTGTTCTCGTCCTGTTCAACAGACGCATGATCAGTTTGGCGCCGATCCAGTTCACTACGCAATCCCTGTAGCTCGATCTCGAGCTGGCTGACGCGTTCATCAGCCGACTTGATTTGCTCTTCGAGCGTTCGTTTGTCGCTGTCCAGATTGTCGATCTTGCGTGTGATTGTCTCCTGCTCGTTTTCGAACAGCAAAATTCGCCCGGCCGCAGTCGCATGTGCGACGCGCCGAGCCTGTTCCGCGGCGCGGGCCCGCTCGAGTTCATGTGAGGCTCTGGTCAAGTCGGTGCGGAGTTGTTCGCATCGCTTCAGCAGCAGCTCGCGTTCGCCGGCGAGCGCGTTCTCCTCACCCACGAGCGACGCAATTTGCGCCTTGCGTTCAAGCCAGGAATCGCGGCGCACGACGTTGCTTCCGCCAAAAATAACACCCTCGGGAGAGATGAATTCACCATCGAGTGTCGCCATCGCGAGAGTCGGCTCGCCCTTTTTACACGCTAGAGCGCGTTCGAGGTCTGGGAAAATCGCGACGCCACTGAGAAGGCGGCGAATGAGCGGCTCGAGCGCGCGCGGCCCCGTCACTTTGTCTACGGCCCACGCGATGGCGCCGGGTGGCAACGTGTTTCGCACCGATTCCAGCGCCGAGCTGCCGAGGCTCGGAACAAAGAGTGCGGCTTGCCCGAATTTGTTTTTCGTTAGGCGCGCCACAATTTCGGCGGCACTTCCGGCATCTTTCAACACGACGACATGCAAACTTCGTCCGAATGCACTTTCGAGCGCGGCAACGAACTTGTGCTCGACGCTGAGTTGCCCGACGAGCGATCCAAGCACAGCGTCACGAAACGGCGCAAGGTCGTCCATACCTCTGAGCACGGCCTGTGAACCCTGCTCGAGCCCTGCGCCCTGTTCGTTCAACTGGCGCAGAACCTCGAGTACCGATCTCTTCTCGGCCAGCGCGCGATCGATGCTGGTCAGGTCGCTTTCCGCGCGGCTGAGAAGTTCCCGCTGTCGCTGTAACTTTGTTTCCGCAGCACCAGCGTCAGCCGAGAGTTGCCCAAGATTCTGTTGCTCTTCACCGCTTTGCCTGCGCGCAGCGCTGATCTCAGCCCGGAGACGTTCCCGTAATTCGATCGTCTGGCTAATTTCCTCGGTAATTTGAGCGAGTTGCTGACACGTCACTTCGCGACGTGCCTTGAGACTCGAGAGCTCGTCGTGCACTGATGCGGCGCGCTGCTCGAATTTTGCGACCGATTCGCGAACGTCAGCGCGCTTCGATTCGCGCGCTTCGCGCTGCGCGCGAATCGAGGCCAGCAGCGCCGTGGCCGTTGCAATGTCCGCGTCCTTGGCACGTACCATTTGTTGCGTATTGGCAATCGCGGCATCGATTTGCTTGAATTGAATCGCCAGCTCGCGTTGCTTCTGTTCGACGGCAGCAATGTCGTTCCGCGCGCGTCCAATCAGCTGCGACAATTCAGTCGCGCGCACCCGGTTGAACTCGATCCGACTGCGCTGCGCGGTGATGTCGCTTTGCGCGCGTTGCGTTTCCGCGCGGACATCAGCGATTTCGATCTCCATCTTGTTGAGGGCGCGGCGCTCCTCGGCCAATTCAGCTTCGCCGGTGTCGATCTTGCGACGGGTCTCTTCTTCCGATTCGGCGATCCGCTTGACGTCGCCGCGACAAGCAGTCAGTTCCGCTTCAAGCGTGACGATCTGGTTTTTTGAATAATGGAGATCGAGCACGCGCAAGTCGGCATGTAACGCTTGGTATCGCCGGGCTTTGCCGGCCTGGCGTTGCAGCGAACCGATCTGCCGTTTTACTTCCTTGATCACGTCGCCGATGCGCAACAGGTTCGCCTCGGTTGCTTCGAGCTTGCGCAATGCTTCGCGTTTTTGCGCTTTGTATTTGGTGATCCCGGCGGCTTCTTCGAACACGGCGCGCCGGTCTTCCGGATGCGAGCTCAAGATCATGTCGATCTTGCCTTGTTCCATCATCGAGTAAGCGGCGCGCGCAACGCCGGTGTCGGCGAAAAGATTTTGAATATCACGCAAACGGCACGGCGTTTTGTTGAGCAGATACTCGGAATTAGCGTCCCGGTAGACACGTCGAGTCACGCGCACTTCATTCCACTCGACGCCGAGCTCGGCTTCGCAATTGCCGAACGTGACCGAGACTTCCGCGAAACCGAGCGGCTTGCGCGTGTCGGTGCCATTGAAAATGATGTCCGCCATTTCGTCGCCACGCAACGACTTGGCGGACTGCTCGCCAAGGACCCAACGAATCGCATCGAGCAGATTGGATTTACCACAGCCGTTTGGACCGACTATGGCAGTGACGCCGTTGTGAAAGTTGAAAACGGTTTTGTCGGCGAAGGATTTAAAGCCGAAAAGCTCGAGCGACTGTAGATGCATTGGGGGGCCGATGAGTCTCGGCTTGGATGCTGAATATAGCCAGCGAAACCTGCTGACAAGCTAAATAGCACTAAATGCAGTGGGGGCGCCCCAGCAAAACGCAACATTTTGTGCTGAGAGCCTAGAACGACGAAGCACCAATCACGAATGCCTAAACGTGTGCAATCACCTCATGAGAAAATGCGCGCTGACGTTTGGTTCGTCATTCGGAGTTCGTCATGCCTTCGCCATTAGACATTCGCTATTCGTCATTGAATGTCTCTCCATGCGCGCCGATCAACTCGAAGACTACTACACATTCCTGCGTTTCCCGAGCATCTCGACCGACAGCGATTACGCAGAGAAGGTCGACGAATGCGCGCATTGGCTCGTCGAGAAGCTGAGCAGGATCGGGTTGGAAACGAAACTGGTGCCGACGCCCGGTCATCCCGTCGTTTGGGCGCGCAATAAACATCGTCCGGGACGGCGAACCGTTCTCATTTATGGACACTATGATGTGCAGCCACCGGACCCGTTTGAGCTGTGGGAATCGCCTCCGTTCGAGCCGGTGTTGAAGAACGGCTACGTGTTTGCGCGCGGCGCGACCGATAACAAAGGCCAAATCCTCGCGCATATCTTGGGCATCCAGGAAGCACTCGAGCGCAACAAGGATTTGCCGGTGAATGTCGATCTTGTGATCGAAGGTGAGGAAGAAATCGGCAGCGCAAACCTGGGAAATTTTCTCAGCCAAAATCGCGATGAATTGAAATGTGAGGTGGTTGTCGTCTCCGATACTGGAATGATTGCGCCACGGACGCCAACAATAAGTTATGCGTTGCGCGGAGTTGCGGCGGTAGAGCTAAAAGTCACAGGGCCGAAGATTGATCTGCACTCGGGGATTTATGGGGGCGCGGTGGCGAACCCGCTGGCGGCGCTCTCAAGACTGTTGGCGAGTCTGCACGACACTGACGGCCGCGTTGCTATTCCTGGGTTTTACAACGACGTCGAACCGCTTCAGGACTGGGAACGCGAAATGTGGCGCAAAATTCCAGTCGACGCCGACGCGATCGTGCTGGGCGAGAGCGGCGCGCCGGAGTTATTCGGCGAGAGAGGCTTCAGCACGCTCGAAAGACTCTGGGCTCGTCCAACGGCGGAGATCAATGGAATGGGCGGCGGTTACCAGGGCAAAGGGACTAAGACCGTGTTGCCGAGTTACGCCTTCGCGAAGCTGACATTCCGACTTGTTCCGAAGCAGAGTGGCGACGCGATCGTCGATCTTGCGCGCAGGCATTTCGAAAATAGTTTGCCGCCGGGCGTGACGTTGCAGCTAACCAGCGGTCACTCCGGCCCGTGGTATCTGACTGATCCGCACGACCGGTTTGGCCAAGCGGCGCAACGGGCGCTGCGCAAAGCTTTTGACAAAGAGCCGGTGCTGATTCGGGAAGGCGGCAGCATTCCGATCGTGTCGCAGTTTCGGGATATCCTCGGCGTCGAGACGTTGTTGCTCGGCTTGGCGCTGCACGACTGTCGCGCGCATTCCCCGAACGAGAACTTCCCGCTCGAGAACCTCGACGCGGGGATCCGAATGAATCAAGCTGTTCTGCAGGAGCTGGCGGCCTCTGGTTAGGCACGCAAAGGAGATGAGACTAGCGACGCGTTGGTTGGTGGCGATCACGCTGACGCTGATGGTCACCGCCACTGCGCGAGAGTGCGACGCTGCACCAGATGAGACCATCGTCGACAAGATCAAGCACCTGTTTGTCAAATCAACGCCCACACCCACGCCCAAGCCGCGCAGGAGACCGGCAAAAAAGAAGAGGAGTCCGACGCCTTCGCCAACCCCTTCGGCCTCGCCAATGGCGGTATCCACTGCAACTGCATCCGCAAGCCAGAGCGCGCCGGTCGCACCCGAGGCAACGGCGGCCGTCGCACCGAGTGCGATCGAAAGTCCAACTACTGGATCTGCCATTGGCGCACACGCACCGACGGTTTCGCCGACCGCTTCACCGCGCCGGCGCCGCGGTCGCTCGCAATATCTCGAACCAGTGCGGCCAATCTCTCCCGCGCCTCGCGCGGAATTTCGCGCAAGCGTAGCACCGCCGCCTGAAACGCCGTTGCCTCGAATCTCGCAACCGCAAAGTCGCACAGAATCGCCGGTCATCTCGCCGGCCCCTGCGAACACAATTTCACCAGCAATGACGGGCGCTGCATCGTCATCTGCACCGCCTGTCACTAAAGCGACGCATGCGCCGAACGCGACGATTTCGCCGTCGGAGGTCGCCGGTTACGAGGCAAACCCACCTCAAATTCGCCGGATTCTGGACGTGTCGTTGAATCTGACGACCCAAAACTTGGGCTATAAGTACGGCTCAGCTGACCCGGCAAATGGCGGCATGGATTGTTCTGGATTTATTTATTACGTGCTCTCGCAATGCGGGATCAGAGACGTGCCGCGCGATGCGCGTGAGCAATACATTTGGGTGCGCAAAGCGGGAAACTTCCAAGCCGTGCTCGCGCATCGTGATGACACATTCGAATTGGACGCGCTCAAACCGGGCGACTTGCTATTTTGGGCAGGGACTTACAGCATCAGCCGCGATCCTGCGATCACACATACGATGATTTACCTCGGCCGCGAGAGAGGAACGAATCAACGGGTGATGGTCGGCGCGAGCGATGGCCGCACTTACCGTGGACAGCAGCGGTTTGGCGTTAGTATTTTCGATTTTAAGGTCGGACCGATCACGCCGAAAAGAGAAGACGCTTCGCCAATGTTCGTCGGGTACGCGCGGATTCCGGACTTGCCGGGCCGGTAAAACTCACGGCGGCTCGCCGCGCTCATAGTCTTCTTGGTAGTCTTCTTGGCGGACCGTTGGAAGCGCTGGAGTGATGCTCGGCTCGGGGGGTTTGGCGCGTGCAGTCGAATCACGCCATTTCTCGCGGTAGTGATTCGCGAGCGCGGCAGTTACGAGGATGAGCATCACGACGATGATGACGCGCTGCTCACGCTTGGTGAGCACGAAGATGTTTCTCATCCGCCTCGGCTAAGGCTGAAACGTGACCGGCTCTGCGTACCGAATCGGGTCGCGGACGCCAATCTCACGAAACCCTTTTAGACGCAGCTGGCAGGAGTCGCATTCGCCGCATGCGCGTCCGTCCGGAGTGGGATCGTAGCAAGTATGGGTCAGCGAGAGGTCGACATTTAGCTCGAGTGCTCTGCGGATGATGTCGCGCTTGGAAAGTTTAATTAGCGGCGTGTGGATGTGGAACCGGCGACCCTCGACACCTGCACGGGTGCCGAGATTCGCCAGGGTCTCGAACACCGCAATGAATTCCGGACGGCAATCCGGATAACCGCTGTAATCGATTGCGTTGACGCCGATGAAAATGTGGCCGGCAGTCTTGACTTCCGCCCAGGCGAGCGCGTGCGCGAGGAAAATCGTGTTCCGCGCCGGCACGTAGGTGATCGGAATGCCGGTGCTGATTTGTTCTGCCGATCGTTGCTTCGGCACTTCGATTTCATCAGTCAACGCCGAGCCGCTGAAAATCGAATTGTCGATCTTAATGACGCGATGTTCCTTTGCGCCTAACGAATTGGCGACGCGCCGAGCGGCTTCGAGTTCGAACCGATGACGCTGATCGTAATCAAACGACAGCGCGAAAGTGTCGTAGCCCTGCGAAATCGCGATCGCCAGCGTTGTTGCGGAATCGATACCGCCGCTCAGCAGAACGATGGCATGCTTCATTTATTGTGGCGTAGCTTTGTGAGTTGCGTATCCGGGAGCACAACTTTCAAACTTGCGCACATTACGCGCCGTCGTCGGCGGGCTTTTTCGCCGATATTTTATTTGGGTATTCGGCGCGGACGCTCAGCGCGATGCCGCCTCGCGCAGAAAATTGCGCCGTGACGATTGCCTCGCGGGGCGCGCACGCTTTTACGAAATCATCCAGAATGTGGTTCGTCACCGCTTCGTTAAACGCTCGCTCGTTCCGATAGGAGGCGAGGTAAAACTTCAACGACTTGCTCTCGACGCAGCGCCGGTCGGGAATGTAGTCGATTTCAATATGAGCAAAGTCGGCCTGCCCGGTCACCGGACAAACCGAGGTGAAATCGTCGGTTTCAAAGTGAATTTGATAGTTGCGTCTGGCGGGATTGGGAAATGTCTCGAGCCGCGCCTCAGCGGGCGAACTGGGGATTTTTGCTTCGCTGCGCCCGAGCAGAGTCAATGGGCCGGTTTTATTCGCTCGTTTCATCGTCTCGCTGCTTGAACGTTCAGCGTTCCGCGGCCAATCTTCAACTCCGGCGCATGGCGGAAGATCGGCAACGTTCCATCGGCATCATCGATGTGATCGCGCATGATTCGAAAACGGATGAGCTCGTGCTGGTGATGAACGAGGTCGGCGCTTGGGGTGGTAGCGAGGCGCGGCTCCATGAACTGCAGGAGCGGTTCAACACCTACGTTTCTTTTCTCCTTGACGGCGAATTGGAGGAGACGCATCCGGAACTTGCCGGCAAACGCGCGCGGATCGAAGTGCGATGCACTGAGATGCCGGACGCGCGCGCGATCGAATTATTAGGCATGATCCGCGATCAACTCGCGTTCCAGGAGATCGAATTGCAAGTGGTCGTTCAAGATCGACTTCTGTAGCGGGTGTCTCCGACCGCCGCATTAATTCGTCCGACGGTCAGAGACTGCCGCGACAATGAATCAAAACCGCAGAAACGCCGTCACCGGGACCGGCACGAGACGCTCGCGCCCGTGAAGAAATTCCAGTTCAATCAGAAATTGCGCCTCGAGAAGTTCGCCACCGCTCCGCTTGATCAGTGCCGCCGCCGCTGCCGAAGTTCCGCCCGTTGCGAGCAAATCGTCGACCAGCACGATGCGCTCGCCGCGCGTAATCGCGTCAATGTGCATCTCCATTTCCGCTTCCCCGTATTCGAGCGAATACTTTGCTACCTCGGTTTTGTACGGCAGTTTGCCGCGCTTCCGGATCGGCACGAAACCGACGCCGAGCTCGTAGGCAACGGTCGATCCGAACAGAAAGCCGCGGGCGTCGATTCCAACAATTTTGTCGATGTTTTTGCCGCGACAGCGCTGGAGAAACAGATCGATCGACTCGCGAAACAAGCCCGGATCGCTCAAAATCGGCGTGATGTCCTTGAAGATAATCCCCTGTTTCGGAAAATCGGGGACATCGCGCACGGCTGCGCGCAGCAGCTTGATTTTGTCCTCAGGCACCGGCGCGATGCTACCGATTCGGGCTGAAACGTCAATGTCACCGACTTCTTAGCTGCTGTCACTGCCCATGCGCGCACGAGCAAGGCTATATTGGGCGATTTTGCCGCTGCTCCTGGGATTGATCGCGCCCTCACTCATCGTCATGGCGATTGAAACAGTTGGGCGAATTCCTCTTCGTACGGCAGTTCTGGATGTTGCGTCTCGTGAGTTTGCCGAGGGCCAAATTTGTTTCTGCTCTGAGTAGTTGGATTGATCCCATTCGCATTTCTGTCGGTGTTGGCATTGCTGATGGGGCGACGTTTGGCGCCGCAGCGCTTGGCGTGCGCCTCGGTTAGGGGACTGGCCGGCATACTCGCCTACATGGCGCGCGCGCATGTCAGCATCTGGTATCCGCTTTACCCGAGCCAACATATCGCCTCGACCGAGGCAATCGCCTTCCTTTTTATTCCGTTCGACCGCATTCCCGGCTTGGCCGCTGGCCTCTTGCTTGGTTGGATCGTCTCACTTATTCCAGGTATTCGCGCTCGATAGGCAGCGGAAGCAGGGTTAACTTTTACATCGCACCGTGGATCGACATCTTTTGGTTGTTTCTACCCTCTGTTTTCTGGCAGCAGTGGTGCGTACTGCCATTGAGCTGCGCAGCGGAGTATTTCGGCCGATGCGATTCAATTTCTTCGCGATCGGTCTCGGATTTGTTTTTCAGACAGCATTTCTGTCAATTCGCGGACATGCGCATGGCCGCTGCCCACTGACCAATTTATTCGAGGTGTTGATCTTCCTCTGCTGGGCCATCGCGCTGATCTACTTGTTGGTTGGCCCGGCGTATCGGCTCTCGCTCATGGGCGCATTCACGGCGCCACTGATTTTCATGATCCAGACGTTTGCTTTGATCGCAAAGATCGACAGCCCGAATGCCATCCAAGTGCCAGCAAACGCGTGGCTAGAATTTCATGCTTCAACGTCACTCGTCGCGTATGGCGCGTTCGCGTTGGCTTGCATTGCGGGGGTGATGTACCTCGTACAGGAGCGTCAACTCAAGACACACCAGTTGCACTCAATCTTCTATCACCTGCCGCCGCTCACGAGTCTGTCTGGTGCAATGGTGCGATTGCTTTGGATCGGCTTTGTTTTGTACACGATTGGCCTGGCGAGCGGGTTTTTCGTCGGCCAGCCATTGCCATGGGGGCAGATTGTTTGCGCAATTGGCGTTTGGCTTCTTTACGCCGCGATTTTGCACGGTCGACATTTGCGGCGGCTGGCGCCCAAGCGCGTAGCTGCGCTTTGCATCATCGGGTTTAGTGCGGCGATCACCTTACTGTGGGGAATCACTTTCAGTACCGAGCTGCACCCGCCATGAAACTCTTTTGTATTGGGCTGAGTCATCACACCGCGGACGTGCAAACCCGCGAGCAGTTTACCGGGAATACTGCGGCGGAAAGCGCGCTGCGCGCGTGTGGCTGTGCCGAAGCGTTGCTACTGGCGACCTGTAATCGAGTGGAAGTCTATGGCTCGGCCGAACAACCGATCGAAACCGGTGAAATTATCCGCTGTCTCGCGCGTAAGATCGACGTCGGACCGGATACATCGGCGTTTTATCGGTATGAAGATGCCCACTGCGCGCAGCATTTGTTTCGCGTCACCTCAGGTCTTGATTCCATGGTTGTCGGTGAAACCGAAATTCTCGGCCAAGCGAAAAGAGCCTACGAATCGGCGCGCGCGTCCGGTTCCGCAGGTCCGTACCTGCATCGCTTGTTTCAGCGCGCATTTCGCGTAGCCAAACAGGTGCGCACCCATACTGAGATTACGCGCGGCGCGGTGTCGGTTGCATCGGTGGCGGTCGATCTCGCGGAAAAAATTTTTGGTAACCTGAGAAGCTGCAAAGTTCTAGTTCTTGGCGCCGGAGAAACGAGCGAACGGACGATGCGTGCACTGGTTTCGCGCGGTTCGACGGACGTGCGCGTGAGCAACCGCTCCTTCGAACGCGCGGAGGAACTCGCCATTGCTGTCGCTGGTCGTGTCATCCCGTTCGAGCAATGGCCGGAGCAGTGTCGCCAGATCGATATCCTGATGACTTCGACCTCATCTGAGGCCCTGTTGCTCACGCGGGAAGCGCTTGAGCCGATTGCCCGCGAACGACTCGACCGCCCGCTCTTCATCATCGACATCGCCGTGCCGCGCAATGTTGATCCAGCTGTGAACAAGCTCGAGGGAGTGTATCTCTACGATATCGACTCGCTACAGTGCGTTGCAGAGCAGTCCCTCGCGCAACGCCGTCAGCACATTGCTGCCGCCGAGGAGATCATCGCCGAACACGTGGCCGAATTTGGGGCGCAAATCGCGCGCGGTTTGAGCTGGCAGGTGCGGACTACCGATCGCCCGCCGGTTGGGGACGGCTCATTGCGCACTTCCGAGCTATAGCGGCGCTCTCTGAGCTCCACCATTTGCGACGGTTGGAGACCGCCACTACAGAAACAAGGATGGACGCTCCGCGCCGGACGAAGGTTGTCATCGGGACGCGTGGGAGTGAATTGGCGCGGACCCAAGCGCAGATGGTGAGCGACGCGTTACGTGCGCACTGGTCGCGACTGGCGATTGAGACCAGAGTGATTCGCACCTCGGGCGACCAACGTAAGAGTGACCGCGCAGTAAGCCGCGCGGGACGCAAAGGACTATTCACAGGGGAGATCGAGCGAGCGCTTTTGGTTGAGGATGTCGATCTTGCGGTGCACAGCGCTAAGGACTTGCCAAGCCAGCTGAGCGCGGGCACGGAGATCGCCGCTGTTCTGCCGCGCGCGGCCGCGGATGACGTGCTCGTGGCGATTGAACCGTGGAAGATGGAGTCGCTGCCCGGCAGTGCGACGGTCGCTACCGGCAGTGTGCGACGCGAATCCCAGCTGCGCTGGAGGCGGCCGGATTTGGACATCGCCGATCTTCGCGGGAACGTGCCGACGCGGTTGCGCAAGCTCGCGAACGACCAGTGGCATGGAATTATTTTAGCGCGCGCTGGGCTTGAGCGCCTCGGTCATGATATCGGTTCCGGGCGCATTGATTTTGAAGGAAGGGAGTTTTTCACGCAGGTTCTTCCGCGGGAGATCTTTTTACCGGCGGGAGGACAGGGGATCATTGCGATCCAGATTCGCAGCACCGACGAGCGGGCGCGCTTGCTGATCGAGCCGCTCAACGACTGCGATACGCGGCTTTGTTTGCGGGCGGAGCGAGAATTCCTGCGCTTACTGCATGGTGACTGCAATCAACCCGTTAGCGTTTTGGCGACGATCGATGCGACGGTTATTAAAATTCGCGCACAGGTTTTCGATTTGGGGGCAACGACGCCGCGGGAATCGAGCGTCGAGGGGCCAAGCGAAGACGCGGAGCGGCTGGCAGCGGAGTTACTACAGAAGATAAATGCTCAATGACAAGCAACCCTGATTTGCGGCCTCGGATCCGGGCTGGTCGCTAAGGGGCACGATTGAGGGTATGTCGTTTTACTGAGAGGATGAGCAGGAGCGACAAGGCGACGATTAAACTGGGCAAGGTTTATCTCGTCGGGGCGGGGCCAGGCGATATTGGCTTGGTGACACTGCGCGCAAAGCAGTGCATCGAGTTGGCTGACGTCATTGTTTACGACCATTTGGCAAATCCGGAGACGCTTGGCTGGGCGGGCGAAGATGCTGAGATCATTTACGCTGGCAAACGCGCGGGTGAACACGCGCTCAGTCAACATGAAATCAACGCATTACTTGTCGAACGAGCGCGCGAAGGCAAACAGGTTGTCCGGCTCAAAGGCGGCGACCCGTTTGTTTTCGGTCGGGGTGCGGAGGAAGCGCAGGCGATCGCCCAGGCAGGGGTCGGGTTTGAGGTCGTGCCCGGAATTACTTCGGCGATAGCTGGCCCCGCTTACGCTGGCATTCCGGTGACACATCGCGCCGAAAACTCGCACGTAACTTTTTTCACTGGCCACGAAGATCCCGCCAAGGGACAGAGTGCAATCGACTACGCCTTACTGGCGAAGCTCGGCGGCACGCAGGTGATGTTGATGGGTGTCGAGCGGATTGAATCGATTGCGCACGAGATGCTGCAGCAAGGCGTCCGGCCCGACTTGCCTGTCGCCCTGGTGCGTTGGGCCACAACGGGACGCCAGGAGACCCTTACCGGGACGCTGTCAAACATTGCGCGACGCGTGCTCGAATCGGGTTTCGATGCGCCGGCAGTCGCGATCTTCGGCGACGTCGTCGCGCTGCGGCAAAATCTCAAGTGGTACGAAAATCGGCCACTTTCAGGTAAACGGATCGTGGTCACGCGCACACGCAAGCAGGCAAGTGAGTTAAGCGAACGACTGCGCGCGCTCGGCGCGGATGTGATCGAGTTGCCAACTATCCGAATCGAGCCGCCGACCGATCTGCGCGAGTTTGCTGAGCTGGTGCAGGACGCGCACGCGTACGATTGGATCGTTTTCACCAGTCCGAATGGGGTCGAGGCGTTCTTCAATTTGTTTTTCAAGATCTACGACGATGCGCGCGAGATTGGAGGTGCAAAGATCGCGGCGATCGGACCAGCCACCGCTCAGCGGGTGAAAGATTTTCACCTGCATGTCGATCTGCAACCGGAGGAGTTCGTGGCCGAGGCGGTGTTGCGTGAATTCCAGAAGCAAGGCACGGTCGAAAACCTGCGAATCCTAATCGCGCGGGCGGAAAAGGCGCGGGATGTGCTTCCGAAGCAGCTTGCCAATCTCGGAGCAATTGTGGACGAAGCCTTCGCATATCGGACGGTGGCCGAAACGCGCGACAGCACTGGTGCGCGCCGCCGATTTTTGGAGGAAGGCGCTGACCTGATCACGTTCACCAGCTCGTCAACCGTCGAAAATTTTCTCGCGTTGGCTCTGCCGTGGCCGGAGCGCATGCAGGTTGCGAGCATTGGTCCAATCACGTCGAAAACGGCGCGCGAACACGGATTGAAGATCGCGGTCGAAGCGAGACGTCATGATGTGCCCGGGCTGGTTCAGGCAATCCAGAAATTCTACGGAACTGGAGGTCGGGAATGAGCAACGTCGTGCAAGCCAGCGACGAGTTTGCCACCGCGATGCAGCAGTTGAGCGCGGAAGCGGAAAAATCGCTTCCGCTTGGGCCGGGCCCAGCGGCCGAGCAGTCGCCGACGCCGAGCGACCAGAACCTCATCCAGGTGCTGCAGGAGCTTTCCGCCCTGAGTGGCCGTATGCAAAATGTGGAGAGCGCGTTGACGCAGCGCATCGAGCAACTCGCGAAAACACTTTCCCCGGCCGAACAGGTCAACATCATGGTCTCGCGCTTCGAGAAGATCGACGAGCAACTTGCATCCATCCGCAGCAACGAAAGCGTAAACCAGAAACTGTTCGATTCCCTGCATGCTGAACTGCGCGCGTATCGTGACAATTTTCTGCACGATTCCCTTCAGAAGCCGTTCATCCACGATCTCGTGCTGCTGTTCGATCATCTGACCAGCTTGTACGAGCAGTTGCGAACGGCGGCGAAGGAGAAAGGCAAGCGCAGCCCAGTTTGTCAGTGGCGAGATCACCTCGAGAACGCGATCGCGTCGCTGGTTGAAGTTCTCCATCGGCTGGAAGTCAAGGAGATTGAGTCGAAAGAAACGGTTGATCGCGCGCTGCATCGCGTCATCAGCTTCGAGCCGGCCGATTATCCCGAGGAGGACGGCCGCATCGTCATGCGTGTGCGGCGCGGCTTCCTCTGGCGCGGGAAACTGATTCGACCCGAAGAAGTGATCGCCAAGCGATTCAACTGAATCCGCGGCCAGCGGGGATCCTCCTTATCCGGAGAGACACTCGCGGGACGCTTAACCCTGCATTTCTATTCCGCCTCGGGCATGAAAACTGCACTACGGCTTCGCGCGGAACAGGCTCAATCAGTTCCAAACTTTTAGATTCGAGATATGACTCATCGCAAAGCAGTTGGCATTGACTTGGGAACAACCTTCTCAGCGGTCGCGCATATCGACGCTTACGGTAAACCGCAAATCATTCCGAATGCAGAGAGCGAACGCATCACG
Source organism: Chthoniobacterales bacterium (assembly GCA_035639455.1). Classification (GTDB taxonomy): domain Bacteria; phylum Verrucomicrobiota; class Verrucomicrobiia; order Chthoniobacterales; family UBA10450; genus AV17. The sequence continues at coordinate 19,926 of DASQXY010000187.1, forward strand.
CCTTCGGTCATTCTTTTTGACGGCGCGAACGTGGTCGTCGGCACGAGTGCCAAAAACAGTGCCGTCGCCGAGCCGGAGAAGATTGTTGATTTTATTAAACGCGAGATGGGTAAGCCGAAGGAGCAATTCCATCGCGAGTTCAACGGCGTCATTTACTCGGCCGAAGAGCTCTCAGCGCTCATAGTGAAAAAACTGATTGTCGACGCTGAGCGCTATCTCAAAGAGCCGGTCACGGATGCAGTGATCACGGTCCCGGCTTACTTCAATGACGCAGAGCGCACCGCGACGATCACAGCCGGTCAGCTCGCGGGCTTGAATGTTCTGCAGATCATCAACGAGCCGACCGCAGCCGCGCTCGCGTACGGTCTCGACAAACTTGAGGAGGACCAGACGGTTTTCGTGTTCGATCTTGGCGGCGGCACGTTCGACGTCACGATCATGCGCATCGAAAAGCAACAGCTGCACATCGTCGCGACGAACGGCGACCATCGGCTCGGCGGCAAGGATTGGGATGACATCATCGTCAACTACGTGGCTGAGGAGTTCGATCGCGCCCACGGCGAAAACCCGCTGCTCGATCTCCAAAGCTATCAAGACCTGCAGACGCGCGCCGTCGCGGCTAAACTGCAATTGTCCAGCCGCAAGCGCACCACCATCGTCCACAATCACCACGGTAAAAGCGTGAAGGTGGAGCTGACGCGTCAGGATTTCGAGAATCGCACCCGCCACCTAATCGAGAAGTGCAAGGCGATCTGCGAAATCGTGATGCAAGAAGCGAAGATGACGTGGGATAAGATCGACAAGACGTTGCTCGTCGGCGGCATGACGCGCATGCCGATGGTGCGCGAGATGATCGCGCAGTTGTCAACCGCGCCGCTGGTCAGCGATGTGAACCCAGACGAGGCGGTCGCCATCGGTGCGGCCATTCAAGCAACTCTATCCATGTTGCATGAAGAAGACGTTACCGGGG